>CAZTOM010000348.1:0-2028 GCA_964615555.1 uncultured Actinomycetaceae bacterium | reverse complement strand
GCCTCCTCCCGCCCGGGCTCCGGCCGCCTGACCGTGGCGAAGGACGGCGCCACCGTCCTCGATTTCCGCTGGGGCCCCTCCCGCGGAGACCTCCACTGGGTCTTCTCTGCCGCCAAGCCCGTGGTGGCGGTGCTCGTCCACCAGCTCGTCGACGACGGCGCCCTCACCCTGGACGATCCCGTCGCCACCCACTGGCCCGAGTTCGGGGCGCGGGGCAAGGACGCGGTGACGGTGCGGCACGTGCTCACCCACCGCATGGCGATGCCCACGGCCCGCAGCGTCCTGCGCGGCGGGGCGTTCGGGGACGTGCGCGTGATGACCGACTGGGAGGCCTCCCTCGCCCGGGTGGCTGCCGGGAGGTTGCGCGGGCGGCCCGGCAGGGTGCCCGCCTACGGGTACCTGGGGTACGGGTTTGTGCTGGGCGGATTGGTGGAGCAGGTGACGGGGGAGCGGTTCCCGCAGGTGGCGCGGCGCCGGATCTTCGAACCGCTCGGGATGGCGGACACGTGGTTCGGCGCTCCCGAGTCCGAGGAGGAGCGGTTCATCCCGCTCACCGGCCGCGGCCCGGTCTCCAAGACCGTGGCGCGCGTGACCAACTCCGCCCGGGTCCACGGTGCCGTGATCCCCGCGGGCGGGCTTACCACCACCACCGCGGACCTGATCCGGTTCTACGAGGCACTGCGCCTGGGCGGTGAGGTGGACGGGGTCCGCATCCTCTCCAAGGAGTCGGTGGCGGAGTTGGCGCGGCCCTCGGACGAGGGCCAGCGCGACCGGTTCGTGAACCTCAACGTCCGCTACGGGCAGGGTGTGCAGCTCGGCGGCCCGCGGCGCGATGTGCTCGGGTGGGGGCCGTTCGGCCGGGACTCGCTCGAAACCACCTTCGGCCACAACGGATCCAACGTGGCGATCGCCTGGACCGATCCCGTGCGCGGGCTCTCCTACGCCCACGTGACCGGCTACCAGTCCAGCTACCTGAGGGACTTCGCCCACCTCGCCGAGGTGGCCGACGCGGTTCTCGCCGCCTGCGGCCCGCGGCCGTGACGGGACACCGGGGTAGGGTCGGGGCGTGAGCACTCCCGAGTTCATCCTGAACCTGCGCGAGAAGGTGGGGAACGCACCCCTGTGGCTGTCCGGCGTCACGGCAGTGGTGGAGCGGGACGGTGAGGTCCTGATGGTGCGCCGCGCGGACAACGGCCGCTGGACGCCGGTGACCGGGATCATCGACCCCGGGGAGCACCCCGCCGCAGCCGCCCGCCGCGAGATCCTCGAGGAGACCGGCGTGCACGCCGAGCCGGTGCGGCTCGTGTCCGTGGGGGTCACGAGACCCGTGACCTACGAGAACGGGGACGTCACCCAGTACATCGACCTCTGCTTCCTCTTCCGGTGGGTCTCCGGAGAGCCCTACCCGGCGGACGGGGAGAACTCCGCGACCCGCTGGATCCCGGTGGGGGACCTGCCGGAGATGACCGAGCAGCACACCACCAACGTGGCCCGGGCCCTCAGCGGCCAGGAAGCGGCCTACTTCACCGCGTAGCAGTGGCACGTCAGCGCTCGTCCACCGCGCGGTAGTCGCGGCTGCGTGATGGCGCTGTGTCAGCGCTCGTCCACCGCGCGGTAGTCGCGGCCGCGGTGGCCGGTGTAGATCTGCCGCGGGCGCACGATCTTCTGCTCGGGGTCCGTGACCTGCTCCTCCCACTGGGCGAGCCAGCCGGCGGTGCGCGGCACGGCGAACATCACGGTGAACATCTCGGGTGGTAGCCCGAGGGCCTCGTAGATGAGCCCGGAGTAGAAGTCCACGTTGGGGTAGAGCTTGCGGGAGACGAAGTACTCGTCGTCGAGGGCGATCCGTTCCAGCTCGAGCGCGATCTCCAGGAGCGGGTTCACGCCGGTCACCTCGAACACGTCGTTTGCGGCGGCCTTGATGATGCGGGCGCGCGGATCGTAGTTCTTGTAGACGCGGTGGCCGAATCCCATGAGGCGGCCCTTGCCGGTCTTCGCGCCCTCCATGAACTCCGGTACGCGGTCCAC
>CAZTOM010000347.1:0-2032 GCA_964615555.1 uncultured Actinomycetaceae bacterium | reverse complement strand
CGCGTGGTGGACTTCAAGAACACCGTGATCATCATGACCACCAACCTGGGCACCCGGGACATCGCCAAGGGCGTGATGACCGGATTCCAGGCCGGTGGCGAGCTCGGGACCGACTACGAGCGCATGAAGTCCAAGGTGCACGACGAGCTCAAGCAGCACTTCCGCCCGGAGTTCCTGAACCGCGTGGACGAGGTTGTGGTCTTCCCGCAGCTCACGCAGGACCAGATCCTCCAGATCGTGGACCTCATGATCGCGAAGGTGGACGAGCGCATGAAGGACCGGGACATGGAGATCGAGCTGACTCCCGCAGCCAAGGCGCTGCTCGCGGAGCGCGGCTACGATCCGGTGCTCGGTGCCCGCCCGCTGCGCCGCGCCATCCAGCGCGAGGTGGAGGACGCCCTGTCCGAGCGCATCCTCTTCGGCGAGCTCAAGGGCGGCCAGAAGGTGATCGTGGACGCGGAGGGCGAGGGCATCCTGGGCGAGTTCACCTTCACCGGGGTCCCGCGCTCCGAGCACGGCCCGGACATCCACGACGAGATCGAGGAGAACCCGGACATCCACGCGATGTTCGGCGGACCCTCGGCCCCGCCCCGCCCCATCGAGGGCGGCTCCGCCTCCGGTTCGCCGGGCGCGGCGATGGGGTAGTTCCCGCCAGGACGGCGAGGGGGTAGTCCCCGCCCTACGAGGCGGAGCTCCCGAGCACCACGTCGCCGATCCCGGCGTTCACGGTCACCCGGATGGGTCCGGGGACCTCGATCCCGTCCGGGTCCGGCGGGGGAGCCAGGTTGGTCCTCCCGCCGAGCCCGGCGGAGCCCGCGAGCACGTAGCCGTGGGTGGTGGCGGGCAGGTTCAGCGCGATGTCCCCGATGCCGCCGTCGATCTGGATCGCGGAGGGCACGGCCCCACTCAGGGTGAGCGCCACGTCACCGATCCCACCGTGGATGGTGAGGGGTCCGCCGTCGACGGACACGGTGCCCCGTACCGTCCCGATGCCGGTGGTGAGGTCCAGGGAGTGCGAGCGGCCGGAGAGGGTGACGGTGCCGATCCCGGTGTCCACGGACGCGTGGTTCCACACCCCGCCCACGGTGGCACTGCCCACGCCGGTCTGGATCCGCAGGTCGAGCGCGGGATCGGTGGGCACGGCCACGTCGAGGACGCCCTTCTCCTCCCCGCCCCAGCCCCACTGGAAGCCGGAGAGGATGGCCGGGCGCGGCGCCTCGGGGGAGATGCGCAGCTGGTCGCCGCTCTGGGCGGCAGTGGTCTGCTGGATGTGGCGCGGGTTGCCGTGCACCAGCCCCGACCACACCAACTCGGAGCCGGCGTCACCGGTCACCGTGACGTCCGCGCGTCGCGCCTCGATCACCACCTCGCGCACGCCCTCGAGGGAGACGGTGTCCCCCATCTCGGTGGGCGTCCACCGCGGCGCGGAGACGGCCGCGTTGGCGGTGAACCACCCCACGGAGGTCACGAGCACCAGGAGGCCGAGGATCGTGATGAGCGCGCGGACGGCCGGGTTTGCCGGGCGGGCCCGCCCCATCGGTTGCGGGCGGGACGACGGCGGAGCGTACGTTCCGTAGCGGGGCTCGCCGTGGGCGCTGGGGTGGGTGGGGGCAGGAGCAGACATGGTGGGGGTCCCTTCAGGATTCGAGGTAGCGCAGGACGGCCATGACGCGGCGGTTCTCGCTCTCGGCGGGCAGGAGTCCGAGCTTGGAGAAGATGGAGGAGACGTGCTTCTCCACGGATCCCTCGGAGATGAACAGGCCCTTCGCGATCGCGGAGTTGGACTTGCCCTGGGCCATGAGCTCGAGCACGTCGCGCTCGCGGCCGGTGAGCTGGCCGAGGTCGTCGGTACGGTGGGAGCGGACCACGATCTGGGCCACCACCTCCGGGTCCAGCACGGTGCCGCCGGAGGCCACCGTGGTCACGGCCTCGAGGAACTCCTCCACGTCCGCCACCCGCTCCTTGAGCAGGTAGCCGAGGTGCCGAGCCCCGAGCCCAGGAGGGCGAGCGAGACGGCGATCACGAGCATGCC
>CAZTOM010000346.1:0-2035 GCA_964615555.1 uncultured Actinomycetaceae bacterium | reverse complement strand
GCGCCACCCGCGCCGTCGACGATCACCTCATCGGCGCCGTTCTCCACGTTGCGGGCGATGGCGATGATGCGGTCGCCGTCGTCGGGCTTGGCGAAGGTGACGCCCTGGGTGTTGCGGCCGGTGCGGTTGACCTCGGCAACGGCGGAGCGGACGATTCGGCCCTTCTCCATGATCACGAGCACCTCGGTGGAATCGTCCACCACGAGTGCGCCCACCAGGTCCCCGCGGGCCTCCACGAGGTTGGCCACCTTCACGCCGAAGCCGCCGCGGCCCTGGACCCGGTACTCATCCAGCAGGGTGCGCTTGGCGAACCCGCCCTCGGTGACCACGAACAGGTCCGCGCCGTCCACCACCTTCTCCATGGTGAGCAGGGAGTCGCCCTCGCGGAACTTCATGCCGATCACGCCGGAGGTGGCCCGGCCCATGGGGCGGAGCTGTTCGGCATCGGCGTGGAAGCGCAGGGACTGGCCGCGCCGGGTCACGAGGATCAGGTCATCCGCCTCGTCCACGAGGACGGCTGCCACCAGCTCGTCGATCCCGAAGCCCTCCCACTCGCGCAGGTTGATGGCGATCACGCCGCCGCTCCGGTTCGAATCGAAGTCGGAGAGGCGGGTCTTCTTCACGAGCCCGCCGCGGGTGGCGAGCACCAGGTACTCGGCGTCCTCGTAGGAGGAGATGTTGAGCACCTCGGCGATCTGCTCGCCAGGCTGGAAGGCCAGCAGGTTGGCCACGTGCTGGCCCTTCGAGTCCCGCCCGCCCTCGGGCAAATCGTAGGCCTTGGCGCGGAAGACGCGGCCCTTGTTGGTGAAGAACAGCAACCAGTCGTGCGTGGAGGTGGTGAAGAAGTGGTCCACCACATCGTCCTCGCGCAGCGAGGCGCCGCGCACGCCCTTGCCGCCGCGGTGCTGGGCCCGGTAGGCGTCGGTGCGGGTGCGCTTGGCGTACCCGCCGTGGGTGATGGTGATGACCACGTACTCGCGCGGGATGAGGTCCTCATCGCTCATGTCCCCATCGAACGGGGCGATCACGGTGCGGCGCTCGTCCCCGTACTTGTCCACGATCTCGCCGAGCTCGGTGCCCACGATGCTCCGTTGGCGGGCGGGCGTGGCGATGATGTCCTTGTAGTCCTCGATCCGGATGGCGAGCTCCGCGTGCTCGTCCACGATCTTCTGCCGCTCCATGGCCGCGAGCCGGCGCAGCTGGAGGGAGAGGATGTGCTCGGCTTGGTCGTGGTCCACGCCCAGGAGGTCCATGAGGCCGGCGCGGGCCTCTTCCTGGGTGCGTGAGGCGCGGATCAGCGCGATCACGGCGTCCAGCTGGTCCAGGGCCTTGAGCAGGCCCTCGAGGATGTGCATCCTCTTCTCGGCCTCGCGCAGCAGGAACTGCGTGCGGCGCACGATCACCTCGAGCTGGTGGTCCACCCAGTGCCGCACGAACCCATCGAGTGAGAGCGTGCGCGGCACCCCGTCCACGAGCGCCAGCATGTTCGCCGGGAAGTTGTCCTGGAGCTGGGTGTGCTTGTAGAGGTTGTTGAGCACCACCTTCGCGATCGCGTCGCGCTTCAGGATGATCACGATCCGCAGGCCGCGGCGCCCGGAGGTCTCGTCCCGCAGGTCCGCGATCCCGGTGAGGCGCCCGTCCTTGACCAGTTGGGCGATCTTCTTCACCAGGGAATCGGGGTTCACCTGGTAGGGCAGTTCGGTCACCACTAGGGACTGGCGCCCGTGGATCTCCTCCACGGACACGGTGGCGCGCTGCGTCACGGAGCCGCGGCCGGTGCGGTACATGTCCTCGATCCCGCGACGCCCCAGCACGGTGGCACCCGTGGGGAAGTCCGGCCCCTTCACGCGGGCCATCAGCGCCTCGAGCAGCTCCTCACGCGAGGCCTCCGGGTTCTCCAGGAACCACTGGACGCCCGCGGCCACCTCGCGCAGGTTGTGCGGCGGGATGCGCGTGGCCATGCCCACGGCGATGCCCTCCGAGCCGTTGACCAGCAGGTTCGGGAACCGCGCCGGCATCACCACGGGCTCGAGGT
>CAZTOM010000345.1:0-2051 GCA_964615555.1 uncultured Actinomycetaceae bacterium | reverse complement strand
TCGTGGTGGTCGGCGTGCTTCTCGCACTCCTGTGCGCATGCGGCACACGCGGCGCGGCAGGCCTCGAGCTGGGCCACGAGCATGTTCGTGGTGGCACCGGTCAGGCGGGAGAGTACCTGGCCGGTGGCGATACAGATGTCAGCACAGTCGCCGTTCTTCCGAATGCACTCACGCAGGTCCGCCACCGAGTCCTCGGCGAGGCAGGCGTCCGCGCAGGACGTGCACACCGCGGCGCACTCGAAGCACGCCTCGATGCACTCCTCCAACAGCGCCGGGTCCACGAACGCCGTGGCCGGATGGGTCTCGATCATCTTCGCGATCTGGTTCATGGGAAATCCTCTCCGTCCCTTCCATCGTGAACCCGGGCCCAGCACTCCGCCACTGCGGGCGGCGCTCTCCACCGGATGGTCACACACCCTGCGCTGCACCCTCCGTTCTGTGCGCCTGGGCTCAACGCCCTCTCGCCCACCACGTACGTGCCGATGTGGTGTGGTGCCGCATATGCCTCAGGGGCCGGTGCGACCCGGGGGCGGTACGAGTGCTACCACCAGGGCATTCCTCAGCAGCAGCGGGGCCCGTCGGTGGCCTCACCCAGGAACTCCCGTGCCACGTCGATCACGCTCGCGACCGCCGTGTAGTGGGCCCAGCGTCCGCGCTGCTCGCGCTCCACGAGTCCCGCCTCGGTGAGCTTCTTCAGGTGGTGCGAGAGCGTGGGCTGGCCGATCCCGAGGCTGTCGGGCAGGTGGCACGCGCACACGGTGCCGTCGGGAGAGGCGCTGATGTAGGCGAGGAGCCGCACGCGCGTCGGATCTGAGAGCGCCTTGAAGATCCCGGCAATGCAGCGGGCGCGCTCGGCGTCCATGAGTGCGGCGCCCGCCTCGGAGCAGGTCTCGCCCACAGTGCTGACATCGATCACGTCGAGGCGTTCCATGCCCCGAGCATAACCCCCATATTGACCGGAGTCGATACATCTGCCACGATTCATATCGAAGGGTGTCGATACAGAGGGGCGTGCAGTGTCAACCGCGACGGAAGCAGAAGCAAGAGCGGCAGGCGACGGGTCCGTCGTCGAACGGATGAGTACGCTCAACCGGCTGCTCCCGTTGTGGATCGTCCTGGCCATGGCCGCGGGACTCCTGCTCGGCCGGTTCGTCCCCGGGCTCAGCACCGCACTCGATGCGGTCAAGGTGGGCGATATCTCCCTCCCGATCGCGATTGGTCTGCTCGTGATGATGTACCCCGTGCTCGCCAAGGTCCGCTATGACGAGACCCACCGCGTGCTCGCCGACCGGCGCCTCATGGGACTCTCCCTCACCCTCAACTGGGTGGTGGGCCCGCTGCTCATGTTCGTCCTCGCCTGGGTCTTCCTCCCGGACCTGCCCGAGTACCGCACCGGCCTCATCATCGTCGGCCTCGCCCGGTGCATCGCCATGGTCTTCATCTGGAACGACCTCGCCTGCGGAGACCGCGAGTCCGCCGCGGTGCTCGTGGCCATCAACTCCGTGTTCCAGGTCCTCGCGTTCGGCGCGCTCGGCTGGTTCTACATCCAGGTGCTCCCCGGCTGGCTCGGCCTCCCGACGACGTCGGCTGAGTTCTCCGTCTGGGCGATCGTTGCGTCCGTGCTCGTCTTCCTCGGTATCCCGCTCCTAGCCGGTTTCCTCACCCGCCTCGTCGGGGAGCGGGTGAAGGGGCGCACCTGGTACGAGGAGCGCTTCCTGCCCAAGATCGGCCCGTGGGCCCTCTACGGCCTGCTCTTCACCGTGGTGCTCCTCTTCGCACTCCAGGGTGAGCGGATCACCTCCCGGCCCCTCGACGTGGCCCGGATCGCCATCCCGCTGCTCCTCTACTTCAGCCTCATGTGGTTGGGATCCCTCCTCGCCTCCCGCGCGGTGGGACTGGACTACGCTCACTCCGCCACCGTGGCCTTCACGGCCGCCGGGAACAACTTCGAGCTCGCCATCGCGGTTGCGATCGGTACGTTCGGGATCACCTCCGGCCCGGCGGTCGCCGGCGTGGTGGGGCCCCTCATCGAGATCCCCGTCCTCGAGGGC
>CAZTOM010000344.1:0-2067 GCA_964615555.1 uncultured Actinomycetaceae bacterium | reverse complement strand
GCGATGAACGCACCCTCGTCATTCTGGCCGGCCATGACGCCCCAGTCGGTCACGATCGCGCCTTCGAATCCAATGTCCTCACGGATGTGACGCATGACCTCTTCGTTGTAGACGACCCCAGCCATATCGCCACCGAGAACAGGCTCACCATCTTCGTTGAGCATGATCGAGTAGGCGGTCATGAGCGCGAGAGACTCGGTGGTGGCGGCAAACACCGAGGAGTGTGCCTCCAGACCCTCACCCGGGATGGCGAACTTTCCAACATTCAGGTGGGACTCACGGCCACCCTCGCCCGAGCCGTCGCCCGGGGCGTGCTTGATGGTGGTGGGCACGCTGTCCATGCCGTCCTCGTCGTAGGTGCTCTGGAAGCCCCGCACGTAGGCTGCGGCGAGTTCTCCGGCAAGCTCCGGGTTCTCTCCTAGAGTGCCGTTCACACGGAGCCAGCGAGGCTCGGTGGCGAGATCGATTTGCGGGCTGAGTGCGTTCGAGATTCCGAGTGAACGATATTCGGCGGAGACGGTCCGACCGAACTCCTCGACGGTCTCCGCGGAGAATGTTGCGGCGAGTCCTAGTACGGAGGGCCACAGGGAGACGCCTGCGCCGGTCGTCACGTAGGAGGAACCTGATTGGGCCTCGGAGCGCGGATCGGAGCTGAAGTTGGCAGGGATGTAGGGCTCGTCCTCGGTCGCGATGGACTCGACGAATGCCTGCATCTCATTGACCCAGGTGACGTTTTCGGTCACATCGGACCCACCAGCGTTCAGGACGTTGCGCAGCTTGTCCTCGGAAAGGTAGGTCTCTTGGGGCTCCGTGAGTCCGTCTCCGGGAGAACCCTCGTGTGAGCTGAAGAGCATGAGGCCCGAGAGCTGTTCGACGGTGAGGTGCTCGGCGAGAGCTGCTGCGCGAGCCTCAGGCGCCTCGCGCCAATCCTCCCAGACGTCCAACTCACCGTTAGCGTTCATGTCCTTGAACGCGTAGGTGAGGCCATCTTCTTCTTCCTCGAGCAGCGTGATGCTGCCCTCCGTGCCATAGGAGAGGTCGACGCCATCGCCCGGGTTGTCCACCACCATGAAGGTGGTCTTCCCGTCCGTGGCCTCGCGCTCCACATAGGAGTCACCTGCCGCAGTGGGCGCCTCCGACGTGGGCGCCGTGGTCTCCGGCGCCTCCGTGGCCTCCGCGGACGTGGCAGCTTCGGTCGGTGCCGAGGTGGTCGGGTCTACCTCCCCACCCCCGCCTGTGCAACTAGCAAGGACGACGGCCAAAGCGCCCACCAGCGCCACCGTGCTCCTGCCTCGTGAGATCCTCATCGAACTCTCCTTCTCATGGTGTGGACCATCATTGGTACCTGCCATCCACTCCGAAGGTCCCGAGGGTCACCGACCGTGCAGGCACGGACTGGACGCGTACCTGTGAAGCTAGTCACCGGCGAATCGACTGTGGTGTGCCAGTACACAACTTGTCGCGCAGGCAGCACAGCCTGTCAGAAGTAATCAAATCGTTATCTGGAACCGAGGAATTCAGGCCTGCGCACGGCATGACCTCACACACCTAGGCTTCGCCGGGACCCCTACGCCACAGCTCCTCAGCGCGCTTGCGCACTGCCTCGTTCACCTCTCGTTGGACCTGCGAGCCCACCTTCACCACACTCCGGTCCGCAGGCACGAGACCGTTCAACTCGTCCTCCACATCGGAGACCTGGGTGTAGACGAACCCAGCCAAGCCGGCTTCAAGGCAGGGCAGGATCTGGTCCTGGTGCAGGCTTTCCCAGGCGGTCGTCAACTCCTCCTGGGAGGTGTACTTCCGGTACCCGTACTCGTCGCGGGTGGAGAACTCGTGCCCCGGTATCAGCAGCGAGTATCCGCCGTACTCGGAGAGCACCACGGCACGCCCGTCCGCACCCCAGTCCTCGCCCGGTACCACCTCACGGAAGTAGATGTGGGGAGAAAACACGTCTCCCACACCTTGGTCGTGCCACCCGGAGGCATGGTCGATCAGCCGCGATGGGTCCCAGCGCCGCACTGCGGCTGCCACCTCCACCGCGTCGAATTGCCCCCAGCCCTCGTTGAA
>CAZTOM010000343.1:0-2075 GCA_964615555.1 uncultured Actinomycetaceae bacterium | reverse complement strand
CACCACGAGGGCGAAGGTCACGAGTCCGGCCGCCCACCGGGCTGGTCTCACCGAGACCCCGAGCGCCGCCAGGCCCACGATGGCGATGGACCAGAGCCACAGGTACGGGGGACCCACCTGGGGTGTGGGCAGCACGAGTGGGAGGAGTCCGAGGAGTGCGCCCGCGGTGGCGAGCGAGCGGCCGGCCTCCCGGGAGCCCATCCAGGCGATCGCGCTGGCCAGGGCCACGAGTGCCACGGCGCCGCCGAGCAGGAGCCAGTTCTCGAACCCGCGGGCGGCCGGCATCAGGAGGAGCACGGCCAGCACGAGGGCGGCGCCGGCCACGGCGGCGAGCCCGCCCTTGCGGATTCCGGTACGCCACCGCCCGCCGATGTCCCGGGTGGCCGATTCGGTGGCCTCCGAGAGGTCGAAGACGGTGGGGGAGGGCGGAGTCAGTTCGAGGCGCGTGAGCTGGAGGATCGTGCCGTCCCGCACGTCCTCTTGG
Source organism: uncultured Actinomycetaceae bacterium (assembly GCA_964615555.1). GTDB lineage: Bacteria > Actinomycetota > Actinomycetes > Actinomycetales > Actinomycetaceae > JAAZBW01. The sequence goes on along the minus strand of CAZTOM010000343.1, from coordinate 1,591 downwards.
CCGAGGGTGGCGAAGGGGCGCAGGGAACCACCGGAGAGGCGGGCGAGGGAGTAGGACTGGCGGGGGTCCTCACCCACGGCCTGGGCGATCTGGGTCATCACGAGGTCGAGGGGGGCGTTCGTGGGCACCACCACATCGGCGTTGCGGTGGGAGCCGAGCACTGAGATCCGGGTGAACCTGCTCTCGTCTTCTGTGGTCACCTACAGCTCCTCGAGGTGCGGCAGTGCCGCCGGGTCGGTTGGGGTTGCCGTGTCCCCCAGGGGGCTTCCCGCCGGAGACGCGTGCGTGGCCGCGTCCGCCACGGGGACGCCCGCCTCTGCCACGGGCGTGCCCGCGGGGGCGGTGCGGTCTGGGGCCATCCCCTGCGGGTCCTGGGTGGGCGCCGGGGCGGGGACCTGCGTGGTCACGGGCGTGTTGCGGGCCTGCATCTGTCCCAGTGCGCTGATCACCCAGCCGCCGATGAAGCACCCCAGGCACGCGAGGGCGGCGAGGACCACGCTCACGGTGAATGTTCCGGTCCGGCGCAGGAAGCGGCGCTTGAGCCGGTCCTCTCCGAACATGAGGGCGCCCTCCACCCGGGACTGGCCGAGGCGGACGGAGTCGATCAGCTGGGCGTCGTAGTTGTAGCTCACCGAATCTCCTCCCCGTGATGCACCGGAACACTCAAGCAGGGCTCACCCCCGCGATCAAGGATAGGCCCCGCCGCCCGCCGCGCCCGCCCAGCCCGCCCGCCCAGCCCGCCCGCACCCTTCGACGGGGCCGATCGGCGGACCGCCCGGGCTCCCTGCGGCACGGAGTGTGAGAATGGAGGCCCGCCCACCCAAGGAGGACGTCCGTGACAGAGGACCGCGCCACCGACGCGCAGCCCGGCTCCGCGCAGCCCGGCGCCCCGCAGGCCGCCCCCGGGCAGCGCGACCGGGACCAGCGCCCGGGCCGCGCCCAGGAGCTCGAGCAGCAGGCCGTCTCGCTCGCCTCGAAGAACGAGCGGCTCGCGGAGGCACTGACCGCCGCGCGCCAGCGGATCGTGGACCTCCAGGGCCAGCTCGACCAGGTGATGAAGGCCCCCGCCACCTACGGCACGTTCCTCACCGCCTACCTGGAGCAGCGGGAGGCGGACGTGGTGGTGGCCGGACGCAAGATGCGGCTCGCCGTCGCCTCCACGGTGCCGCTCGGGGCCGTGCGCCCCGGCCAGGAGGTGCGCCTGAACGAACAGCTCGCCGTGGTGGCGGCCGCCGGCTTCGAGCCGATCGGGGACGTGGCGGTCATCCGCGAGGTCCTCGAGGGGGACCGCGTGCTCGCCGCCGTCCGCGCGGACGACGAGCGCATCCTCCGGCTCGCCGGACCCCTCCTCGGCATCCCCCTGCGGATCGGGGACGCCGTGGTGGCAGACCTGCGCACCTCCTTCGCCACGGACCTGGTGCAGCGCTCCGAGATCGAGGACCTGATCCTGGAGGAGCAGCCGGACACCGAGTACTCGGACATCGGCGGCCTGGACCCGCAGATCGAGCAGATCCGCGACGCCATCGAGCTCCCCTTCACCCACCCCGAGCTCTACCGCGAGCACGGCCTGCGCCCACCCAAGGGCGTGCTG
>CAZTOM010000342.1:0-2079 GCA_964615555.1 uncultured Actinomycetaceae bacterium | reverse complement strand
CAGCGCCAGGTTCTGGAACGTGCGGGCAACCCCCAGAGCGGCGATCCGGTGAGCGTGCAGACCCGTGGTGGGGGTTCCGAGCACGGTGATCTCGCCCTCGCTCGGGGTGTCCACCCCGGAGATGAGGTTGAACAGGGTGGTCTTTCCGGCACCGTTGGGTCCCACCAGTGCGTGGGCGGAACCCTGTGCCACGGTCATCGAAACGTCGGAGACGGCCACAAGCTCGCCAAAACGGCGTGACACGTTGCGGACCTCGAGCGCCGGCACGGTCTCCTGCGGGGAGTCGGAGGCGTGCGCGAGGTCTCCGAACAGCTCCTCGGCAACCACGTTCGCGCCCGTGAGTAGGTCCTCCGCGGGAGTTGGCGCCGTCGTCGATGGTGAGTGGCGGAAGCGGGACCGGATGCGGCGGAGGTACACCTGGAGCGAGCCCACCACACCTTGGGGTAGGAACCGAAGGATGAGGAGGAGGATCACCGCGTAGACGGCGGCCTGGATGTTGGCAACCCCGGAGAGCGAGCGCTCCACGAGGATCATGATGGTGACACCCACGATGGGGCCCCAGAGGGTGCCCACGCCGCCCACCATGAGCATGGTGAGGAAGAGGATTGAGAGATCGAAGTGGAATGGGTCGGGGTTCACGAACGAGTTGACCACGGCGTAGAACGAGCCCGCGCCGCCAGCAAGCACGGCGGAGAGGAGGAAGGCCATCCGCTTCCCGTGCACGATCGGGACTCCGGAGGAGGCGGCTGCGATGGGGTTGCCGCTGATAGCTCGGAGCGCGCGGCCCCAGCGGGAGTGGATCAGGGAACCCACGGTGTACATTCCGGCGGCCACGAGGATGACAATCACGTAGTTGAGCTGTTCGATGTTCAGCCTGGTTCCGAACAGCGTGATTCCCGGGATGGGGAAGATGCCGGCGGCGCCGCCCGTGAGGCCGGGATAATTCGCGGCGACCGCGTGGACGATGATGCCGAACGCCAGTGTGACTCCTGCCAGGTAGGGCCCGGAGACACGCATGGCGGGGATGGCGAGGAGGAGTCCCAGCACCCCGGCGAGCACAACTCCCGCGGCCATGGCCACGAGGATGGGGAGGCCAGCCTTCACCGTGAGGATCGCCGCCGAGTACGCGCCAACGGCGTAGAACCCGGCGTGGCCAAGCGAGAGCTGGCCACCGAGGCCGGAGAGGACATTGAGTCCCAGGACCACGATCATCGCGAGGCCTGCAGAGCTGATGATGCGGCTGTAGTAGCCCGAGGCACCGAACCACCACGCGAGAAACAGGCCGATCGCGAGGACAGCTCCAGCCGAGATAGGAACGTGGTACTTCGCCATAAGGCGCTGGATGGTGCTCACACCTTCACCACCTTTGCGCGGCCAAAGATGCCGTTGGGCTTGATCATGAGGATGACAACGAGCAGGAGGAGTCCGGAGATCTCACGAAGCTCGTAGCCGAGGAAGCGGGCCACCAGAGCCTCGAAGGCGCCGAACACGAGGCCTACCGCGAGCGCGCCGCGCATGGACATGAGTCCCGCGAGCACAGCGACCGCGAAGGCACTGACCACGAGGCTGAAGCCCATGTGGGCGGAGGCGAGAGTGACGGGGGCGAGCAGCATCCCCGCGAATGCCGCGAGTGCCCCAGAGATTCCAAACGCTGCCGTGGAGACGGCGTTCGGGGAGACTCCGGAGAGTGCCGCGGCGTCCGGGTTCTGGGCGACTGCATTGAAGGCCTTGCCCCACATGGTGCCGGTGAGAACCCACCCAATCACCAGTGCGAGAACCGCCACGGCCGCGAGGATTGCGATCTGCTGGGGCTGGAGGTTGATGGGACCGAGCCGGAGGTAGGAGTCACCGAAGGGGGAGCGCCACCGCATGGGCTCCAAGCCCCAGATGAGTTCGTACACGTTGCGTAGGAGGATTGAGACGGCCACCGTGCCGAGCACCCAACCGAGCACGCCCTTCTCACCCGATACTGCGAACGGGGCGATCGCAAGCTTCTGGATGACCACTGCGAGGATGGCACCTGCGAGCACCACGATCGGGATGACCAGAAGGTAGGGCAGTCCCATGGTTTGGTTGAGG
>CAZTOM010000341.1:0-2082 GCA_964615555.1 uncultured Actinomycetaceae bacterium | reverse complement strand
GCACAGTTGCAGGCGGACGCCTTGAGCGACTTCGTCCGACATGTGCGCGGGTGCGACAAGAAGGACTTCTCGATCCCCAACGTGACGATGGTGGTCCGCGTGGACCTCGAGGACCTTGAGGATCGCCTCGCAGGCGGCATCTGCACCATCGACGGGATCGACCAGCCGCTATCTGCCAGCGCAGCACGCCAACTGGCAGCGCGCGCGAACCTCATCCCCGCGGTCTTCGGGACCCAGCCCTTGCCGCTGGACATGGGTCGCATCGCCCGCACGTTCACGCCCACCCAGACGCTCGCCCTGTGGGAGCGCGACGGCGGATGCGCCATGTGTGGCCAGAGGACGTTCGTGGAAGCCCACCACATCAGGTGGTGGTGGCGCCATCTCGGGCCCACAGACCTCAGCAACGGCGTCCTCCTGTGTACGCGGTGTCACCACCTGATCCACCGCGACGAGTGGGACATCGAGATCAACGCTGCTGGGGAGGTCTGGTTCCACCCGCCTGCCCACATCGACCCTGGACGACAACCCAGGCGCGCCGCCGCCAACCCGGCCCGGCGCGCGCCCCACGTGGCGTGAGACGCCGCGATACTCCTTCTCCACGGTAAGGCCTTGCGACCGGTGGCGCGTACCGGTGACCCCAGCGCGCCACCGCGGTTCCTCCGCGCACCCGGCAACACGGGGCCGCGCCACCGCGGCTCCTCCGCGCACCCGGCAACCCCAGCGCGCGCCACCGCGCCAGATAGACTTGGCCCCCTATGAGAGTCCTGTTTGCCGGCACCCCACGCGCGGCCATGCCCTCACTCGAAGCCCTCGTCACCAGCGGACACGAGGTGGTGGGCGTCCTCACCCGTCCGGACGCTCCGAAGGGCCGGGGTCGCACGCTGCACCCCTCGCCCATCGCGGAGGTGGCCGAGAAGTACGGCATCCCGGTGCTCAAGCCACGCAGCCTGCGCGATCCCGAGGCGCAGCAACAAGTGCGCGAACTGAATCCCGGCGCGGCAGCAGTGGTGGCCTACGGCCAACTCGTCCCAGCAGATCTCCTCGACCTGTTCCCCTGGGTCAACCTCCACTTCTCGCTCCTGCCGCGGTGGCGGGGCGCCGCGCCCGTACAACGTGCCATCGAAGCCGGCGACGACGTTACCGGGGTCTGTGCGTTCCTCCTCGAGGAAGGGCTGGACACCGGCCCGGTGCTGGAGCAGCTCCTCCGCCCGATCGGGAGCGAGGAAACCGCCGGTGAGGTACTCGAATCCCTCGCGCTGCAGGGCGCTCCAGTCCTCGTGGCTGCCATGGACTCCCTCGAGCGCGGAACGGCCGAGCCCGCCCCCCAACCGGAATCAGGCGTCACGCTGGCCCCCAAGGTCACCGTCGAGGAGGCCCGCGTCGACTGGTCCACGAGCACACGCGAGATCGTCAACCGCATCCGCGCCTTCACGCCCGCGCCCGGTGCGTGGACCTCCGTCGACGGCGGAACCCGGGTCAAGCTGCGACCGGTACGTCCCGTGGTGGGCACGGACCGTCACGCCGCCGGTGCGGGCGACCCCCAGGCGCCGGACAGATCGGGCACCGGGGCCGCGGGTGTGAGCGCGGGTGACGCTGGTTCGGATGTGGCTCGCGCGGGTGATGCTGGTTCGGATATGACGGGCACGAAGGTCTTGGCACCGGGCGAGGTCTCGGTGAGCAAGCAGGAGGTACTCGTCGGCACGGGCGATGGCGCGGTGCGGCTCGGTGAGGTGGCTCCGGCGGGCAAGTCCTGGATGGACGCTGCCGCGTGGGGACGGGGCCTGCGCGGTGAGGTGCGCTTCGTCGTCGGGAATAGCGCATGAAAGGCACCACCACGGTGAGGGGAGAGGCATGAGCAACGGACGCTACGGGGTGCGGCCCTACCGTGGGGACCAGTCCGGCGGACGCGGTGGGGACGGACGCGGTGATGACGGGCGCGACGGACGCGGCGGCGACCGGCGAGGAGGTGGGCGCAGCGACGGCGGCCGGGACGGCGGCCGGGCTGGACGTAGCGACGGCGGCCGAGGCGGCGGCCGGGCTGGACGTAGCGACGGCGGCCGAGGCGGCGGCCGGGCTGGACGT
>CAZTOM010000340.1:0-2091 GCA_964615555.1 uncultured Actinomycetaceae bacterium | reverse complement strand
GGCGTGAACCGGAACCGACCGTTCATTCTGCCACCCCTCAGCCCTCGCGGCCAAGACGGCAGGTGGTGCGGTCGGCCACACCCGCTCCCCCACACCCATGCCCGGGTGACGCCGGCCCGCCAACGCAAGCCCCGCCGTCGGGACGACGACGGAACCCACACCGCGGTCAGGTGGGCCCGCAAACGCAGGGAGGCCCCGCCGTCGGGACGACGACGCAGCCCACCCTGGCACGGCGGGCCTCAGTGGAGGCCGAGGTAGGCCTCGAGGGTCTGCGGACTGGAGGTGACGAGCGGCTCGTTCAGCGTGCGGCCGGGGAATTCGGAGGCCTCGAAGAACCAGCGTTTGGAGGCGGGCATGCCCCAGAGCTGGGCGCGCTGCGGGTGGGAGACGTCCCAGCGGATGGGCGGCACCTCGGGGTCGATGTACTGGTAATGGGTGTTGAAGAGCTCCACGCGGTGCCCATCGGGGTCGCGCATGTAGAGGAACAGGGCGTTGGAGAGGCCGTGGCGGCCGGGGCCGCGATCGATGCAGTCGCCGAAGCCGAGCGAGCCCGCCACGTCCGCGGCATGGATGAGCGCGGTGGCGTCCGGCACGGTGTACGCCCAGTGGTGGAGGCGTGGGCCGCGGCCGTTCGTGAAGACGATGTCGTGCGTGTTGCCCTTGACCTCGAGCCAGCTGCCCCAGAGTTCGTCGGTGCCGTCGGTGGCCGTGTACTCGGCGAGGCGGAAGCCGAGCGCGGACCAGAAATCGGTGGCCTTCTGCACGTCATGGGTGACGAGTTGGTAGTGGTCGAAGCGCTGCGGGAACGCCGAGCGGAACTCGTGGAAGACCTGCATCTTGCGGTCCACCACGTCCATCTCCGCCACGAATTCCATGTCCATTCCCACGGGGTCCGTGAAGTGGATGGTGCGCCCCTGATGCGGGACCTCCACCTCGGTGGCCTCCACGCCGAGGGCCGCGAGTGCGGCGATGGCGCGGTCGATCTCCTCCGGGCCATCCACGCGCATGCCGATGCGCTGCACGTTCGCTGTGTCCGACTTGTGGATCGTGAGGCTGTGGTGCGAGGCCTCCTCGAGGCCGCGGAGCCACAGCGTGTCCTCCGTGCGCTCGGTGACCACGAGGCCCACCACGTCACGGTAGAAGTGCTCGGAGGCGTCAAGGTCGCGGCCGGTGAGGACCACGTGGCTCGCGCGGGTGACCTTCAGGCCGGGGTCACGGTTCCGGGTGGGAAGCATGGGGGTCTCCTCGGGGTGGTGGTATCGCTGAAGCTTGCCGGGCGTTCGCTGAGCGAACTACAATGTTCGGTAAGCGGGTGTTGGAGAGACTATCCCGGGGGTTATGGGGGCGTCAACGTTCGCGTAGCGAACACGAGGAGGGATGGCGATGGAAATCTCGCAGACCGCGCAGAACGTGCTGCGGGTGCTCACTGCTGTTGGCTCGGGCGAGCGGCGGGCGGTGGACATCACCCGTGCCACGGGCCTGAACCGCACCGTGGTGGCCCGGATGCTCGCCACGCTCCTCGAGGAGGACTACGTGCGACGCGAAGGCTACGAGTACCACCCGGGCCCCGCACTCACACGGCTCACCCGGGCGCCGGGATTCTCACTGGTCTCGCGCGCCCGGGCGGTACTCACTGAGGTCTCGCGGGCGACCGGCGAGACATCCATCTTCTCCGCCCGCGTGGCCCCTTATCCCGGGCCCCGCGCCCAGGCGGTGGGCCGCGCCCACCCCACCCGCGTGGAGGACGAGGAGGGCTCGCGGCGGCCCATCACCCGCGGGGCCGGGCCGCTCGCGATCCTCGCGTTCGAGCCGGAGTCGGTCCGTTCCCAGTTCAATGGCCCGACGGCGGAGCTCGCCCTGATCCGTAAGCGCGGCTGGTCGGAGGGCCGGGGTGAGCTGCGCGCCGCGGTCCATGGCGTGGCGGTGCCGGTGCTGGCTGGGGGGCAGGTGCTGGGCTCGATTGCGCTCCTGGTTCCCGAGGAGCGCGGCGAGACGCTCACCGGTTGGTTGCCGGAGCTCCGCGCGGCAGCGGCGGCCCTCGCTGGCTAGGCCCCTGTCTCCCGCCTCCCGCCGCCCCCGGGGTTGTTGCCG
>CAZTOM010000339.1:0-2093 GCA_964615555.1 uncultured Actinomycetaceae bacterium | reverse complement strand
CACGATCGTGTCTGCGCTCGTGGGCTTCCTCGTGGGTTCCGTCCTGGTGGGGATCGCGCATGTCCTGCCGATCGGCCGGAAGACGCCGCACGGCGCCGAGGATGCCGCTCCCGTCACCCGCTAGTCCCGACGGCGTCACTCACCTCCCAACGCGCACCAACCCGACGCCGCCGCCCACCTCGCGTCGCCCGCCCCCGACGCCGCCGCCAACCTTCCGTTACCCGCTAGTCCCGACGGCGCCACCCACCTCCCGTCGCCCGCCACCCCCTGTCTCTGACGGCAGCGCTCCGGGACAGCCTCTCAGGCGGCTCCAGGCACCTGGGTTGCAGTGGCCCTCAGGCCACCCGGGCGGGCGTGGACTGGCGGCGGAAGGGGAGTGCCGCGAGGAGTGCCGCCACCACGAATGCTCCGATGGCCGCATAGGCAAGTGCGTGCGCTGTGGCCGGCCCGCCGTCCTGGTTGGCGAACCAGATGCCGGGGATGATCGCCATTCCGATCGCACTGCCCACCCGCTGGCCGGTCTGCAGGATGCCGCCTGCGGTCCCTCCCTGGAGGAGGGGGACCTCCTCGAGGGTGAGGGTCTGGCATGCGCTCGTCACCGCGCCCATCCCGATACCGAGGAGGGACATCGTCACCGCGTTCCACCAGATCGAGAGGCCGCTCTCGATGGGGTACATGATCGCGATCGTCGCTCCCACCCCCACGAGGGTGGCCAGAATCCCACCCACGACGACCGCGCGCCGGTGCCGGACCACCAGGCGGGCCGCACGGTGGGAGCCCCACCCGGTTGCGAGGGCCGGAGGCAGGCTGACCAGACCCGCGAGGAGGGCGGAGCCCCCGAGGCCCTGCTGGATGAACAGGGTCTGCACCACGTAGACGCACATGGTGCCCGCGGAGAACAGGGCAAAGACGGTGACACCGGTGCGGAACGAGGAGAGTGAGAACAGGGTGAGGTCCACCATCGGGCTGCGTCCCCGGGAAGCGTAGCGCCGCTCCCACGCGATGAACGCCGCCACCAGCACGAGCGCAGGTCCGAGCAACCACCACGTCCCCGAGATGAAGGGAATCATGAGGCAGAGCGTCGCAGCGGCCAGCAGGAGAACCGCTACCGGATCGAGGTCCCGCCGCCCCGCCGTGCTGGCCCGCGACTCCGGGGCGGGGAGCCACCTGAGTGCGAGCACGAGCGCTCCGATTCCGAACGGCACGTTGATGGCGAACGTCGAGCGCCATCCGATCTCTCCAGGCAGGCCGGTGACGAGCGCACCCCCGATGACGGGTCCGATCGCGGCGCCCACGGCCATCACGGCGCCGTACAGGCCGAAGGCGCGGGCCCGCTCGGGCCCGGGGTAGAGCTGTTGGATCAGCCCCATGACCTGGGGGTTGAAGAGTCCGGCACCCACACCCATCAGGACCCGGGACAGGTTCAGCACGAGCGCGGATGGTGCGAGGGTGGCGATGAGGGAGGCGAGGGTGAACAGGGCGACGCCGAGCAGGAAGACCCGTCCGTGCCCGAACAGGTCGCCCGCCCGGCCGGACGGGATCAGCAGGACCCCGAAGGTCAGGGAGTATCCGGCCAGAACCCACTGGAGGTCGGCGGCCGTGGCGGCCAGGCCGTCCTGGATCGCGGGCAGTGCCACGTTGATGATGGTCACGCACAGCATGGACATGAACATCGCGACCAGGAGCACGGCGAGGATGCGGTCCCGCTGCTCGCCAGGTCGCTTCGCTACGCCAGATCGCCTCGTCACTCTTCCACGCTAACCGGGCGCGATGGCGTGCCGGCAACCAGTTGCCGTGCCGCGGGTCACAGCGGCGCGGCGGACCTCACCCGAGTGCAGTCAGGTGCTCCTCCATCTGGTTCAGGCCCAGGGACCCGATCTCGATCGACCGCAACACGCCGTCCGAATCGATGAAGTAGTGCACGGGGATGGCCGGCACGGCGTAGGCCTGCGAGATGGTGGAGGCCGGATCCGGGATCGAGGTGTAGGTCAGGTCGAGGCGCTCGGTGAAGTCCGCCACCACGGGTGCGGATTCGCCAAGGTAGACCGAGAGGATCTCCACCTCCTCGCCGAGCTCGGACTGCGCGATCTGCT
>CAZTOM010000338.1:0-2104 GCA_964615555.1 uncultured Actinomycetaceae bacterium | reverse complement strand
CACCGTGGAGCGGGGGTTGCGGTTGGAGGCCTTCTGGTCGATCGAGACGGCCGGGGAGAGCCCCTCGATGAAGTCCACGTGGGGCTTGTCCATCTGGCCGAGGAACTGGCGCGCGTAGGAGGAGAGCGATTCAACGTAGCGGCGCTGGCCCTCCGCGAAGATCGTGTCGAACGCAAGGGAGGACTTCCCGGATCCGGAGATGCCGGTGAACACGATCATGCGGTCCCGCGGCAGGTCGATCGAGACGTTCTTGAGGTTGTGCTCCCGGGCGCCCCGGACAATCAGGCGATCACTCACCGTGGCATCCTAACCGGGGACGGTGGTAGAACACCCGTTCGAGCGCGGAGTTTCGCAGTGGGCCAACTCCGCCGGCACCACCGGATCAGGGACGGCGCTCGATCTCGTCCAGGTCGTCCTCCACGGCCGCCATGATGGTCTCGTCCTCCGTGGGGGCACGGCCCTCCACGTAGTCCGGCGCGGGGACGTCCGACTGGTCCTTCTTCCCGTTGCGCTGGCCCACCGTGAGCGAGAGCGCCGTGGTGAGGATGAGGGTGATGGCGATGACCGCGAGCGACTGCAGCGAGGTGATCTCCGGGCCCCAGTGGATGGGCTCGCCGTTGTTGAGGAACGGCAGGTTGTTCTCGTGCATGGCGTGGAGGATCAGCTTCACGCCGATGAAGCCCAGGATGAACGAGAGGCCGTAGGGCAGGTACACCAGGCGGTCCAGCAGCCCACCGAGGAGGAAGTAGAGCTGGCGCAGGCCCATGAGGGCGAACAGGTTCGTGGCGAAGACGATGAACGGGTCCTGGGTGATACCGAAGATCGCGGGGATCGAGTCGAGCGCGAACATCAGGTCCGTGGCGCCGAGCGCGAGCACCACGAGGATCATGGGCGTCCACACGGTGGCGCCGTTCTCCTGGGTACGCCACTTGCCCTCGTCCCAGTGGTCGGAGACGTTCAGGCGGTTGCGGGCGAAGCGGATGAACCGCCCCTCCTCGTACTCCTCGCCCTCCTTCTCGGGGATCACGAGCTTGATGGCGGTGAAGATCAGGAACGCACCGAAGATGTAGAACACCCAGGCGAACTGGTTGATGAGCTGGGCGCCGAGCACGATCATGATGGCGCGCAGGACGAGGGCGATGATGATGCCGATCATCAGCACCTTCTGCTGCTGCTTCGGGGGCACACGGAAGTTGGACAGGATGATGACGAAGATGAACAGGTTGTCGATCGAGAGCGAGTACTCCGTGAGCCAACCGGCGTAGAACTGGACCATCACCTCCTGCTTGGTGATCTGCTGCGCGTTGTCCGGGTCAGCCACCAGGAAGAGGATCAGGCCGAAGATGAGCGCCAGTGACACGTAGAGGGAGACCCAGCCGATGCACTCCTTGAAGGAGGGGACGTGCGGCCTGCGGATCACCATCAGGAGGTCGAAGACGATGATTGCGACCATCACGATCAACGCAACGATCTCGAAGTTCGCGTGTAGCGCTCCGTGTCCCAGCATGGGTTCCTCCGCCTAGTGCTCGTGCCCGGGATGTGCCCCGCACACCTGTGCCACCCCCACCACCCGGGATGACCGGGATGCGCAGGCGTGGTGAAGGGATACTACCTTTCCAGCCAGCGTACTCGCGCACATCCCGTGGCAGTTGCCACGGGTTCCCGTGGGCCAACCCCCACCCCCCGGAAGGCTGTCCGCTCCCACAGGGAGGCTGTCCAGCCCTACAGGGAGGCCCTCATCTGGCGTAGTTCCTTCTTCAGATCCGCGATCTCGTCCCGCAGGCGGGCCGCGAGCTCGAACTGGAGCTCCTCGGCGGCGGCGTGCATCTGGGCGGAGAGGTCCTCGATGAGTGTGACGAGTTCCTCCACCGCCCGGCCCGTGAACTTCGAGTGGAGAGGGATCACCTCCGCGAGGCCATCGCCCTTCCTCTGGCGGTAGCCGCCCTCGAGCAGCTCGCGGGTGTCGATCTCTTCCCGGGCCAGCATGTCCGTGACGTCCGCGATCCGCTTGCGCAGGGGCGTGGGGTCGATGCCGTGCTCACGGTTGTGGGCGAGCTGCTTCTCCCGGCGCCGGTTCGTCTCGTCGATCGCCTGCTGCATGGCG
>CAZTOM010000337.1:0-2115 GCA_964615555.1 uncultured Actinomycetaceae bacterium | reverse complement strand
CATGGCGGCCACGAACATGAGGGTGGCACCCAGCACGTTGGGACCGAACCTGACGGAGGCCATGATGGCGAGCTCGCGGCCCACGAATCCGAGGCACAGCCAGAATCCGAGCAGGGGGAGCTTCGCCCACCACAGGGCGCCGGTGCCCCGCAGTAGGCCCGCCACCTCCCGGACCGTCCGCACGGTCACACTGTACGGGGCACGGCGCGTGGCTGCGCAGGTGGTCGGTGCCCTCAGTCGTGGGTGGGAGGTGGCCTCAGTGATGGGTGGGAGGTGGCCTCAGCGGCGCGTGGCCACGCACTGGGGTGATCGCCTCAGGGGTGGTCGGGGGCGTGCGGTGCGCCGATCGCATGGAGCAGGGCGTGCACGTCCGGATCGGCGAGGTGGTAGCGACGCCGGCGCCCATCCACCTCGGCGCGCACGAGTTCGCGCTCCCGGAGGATGCGCAGGGCCTGGGACGTGGCTGTGGGGGTGGCGCCCGTGATCTCGGCCAGTTCACCCACGCTGCGCCCGCCCTTCTCGTGGATGGCGGTGACGAGCGCGAGGCGGAGCGGATCGGCCAGCAGTTCGAAGCGTGCCTGCCAGTCGTCACCCACGGGCGCCTGGTCCAGATCTCCCACGGTGAACCTCCCCTCCGGACTCTTCGAATGTAGCCCGAAAAGTGGCGCGGGGCGACGGGGTTGCGAGCAGTGGTCAGGCGGGCGATCCGGGGGCGTGTGCCACGGCCGCATCAGTGCTGGTGCGGCCGTGGCGCGCCCTCTCCTCCAGAGGATCGGTGGTGCGCGGCAGGCCCCCCACGGCCGCGCACGGCACAACAGTACTGGTTATGTGTCTACTTGGACAGATAATGTGGGAAATCTGGCTTAGGCGCGGCGCACCGCGCGGTCGCGTCGCCGCAGCTACCGAACCGAGTTGTACGAGTGTTGCTGGGAAACAAATGCGTGCATCGGGGGGAGGATAAACGCATGACCAATACACCAATCCCATGGAGTGCGGGCCGCTGGACCAACGAGCCTGCGGGCACCGCTGAGGTCCGAAACAATCTCTGCGTGACTTGCGAGCCCAAGTCCGACGCCTGGCGAGTAACTGCGTACGGGTTCGAAGCGGATTCCGAACACGCATTATTGGGAACGTTCGACTACGAGAGCGCTATCGAGGTCGTCGTCACAGCAGATTTCGACGGCGAGTTCGATCAGGCAGGGCTGTTCCTCAAAGCAGGCCCAGAGGAGTGGGTCAAAGCAGGTCTCGAATACTCGGACGGGGCGCTGCAGGTGGGGGCTGTCGTAACACACGGAACGTCCGACTGGTCGGTAGGACCAGTACCCGAGTGGACTGGCAAGAAGGTCCGAATTCGAGCATCCTGGAGCAAGGACGCAGTCACGATCCGTGCCGGATTGGACGGCGAGGATCTGCGGCTCGTGCGGCTGCTTAACTGGCCTCAAGCGCTGGAGACGTCGGCAGGACCTTACGCCTGTGCACCCTCACGAGAGCCGGGGGATGATCTGACCGTAACATTCCACGAGTGGTCCGTCGGGGCCCCCGACTCATCGATTCACTGACGGTTATCGCCGATCTCGTCGGCGGTGCAAGAATTCGTCGTTGCCTCGACCCTCTTTCAGTGCTGCCCGTAGATGTTCTGGTAGCGGAAGTAAAGACGGTCAATCGTCTCCTGAGGGATTGGGATAGGGGTGCCGAGCTGCCGCGCAGCGGCGGCGGTCCGAGCCACTTCCTCGCACATCACAGCGGCCCGGACCGCGTCCTCGCCATCCTTTCCAATCGTGAAGGGACCGTGGTTCTGCATAAGAATCGCCCGCGACTTCGACCCCTTCAGCGTTTCCACGATCCCGCGTCCGATCGAGTCGTCACCAATGATCGCGAATGGGCCGATCGGGATGTCGCCCCCGAACTCGTCACCCATCATCGTCATCACACACGGAATCGCCTCGCCGACGATTGACCAAGCCGTCGCATAGGTGGAATGGGTGTGGACTACGCCACCCACGTCGGGCATGTGCCGGTATACGTAGGCGTGGGCAGCGGTATCGGAGGAGGGGGTTAGATTCGACGGGGTACCATCGTCGATCTTCTCCCCGTCCAAGGTGCACACCACCATCG
>CAZTOM010000336.1:0-2121 GCA_964615555.1 uncultured Actinomycetaceae bacterium | reverse complement strand
GCGCCCTCGGAGCCAGCCCAGACTCCGCCCTCCGAGAAGCAGTCCGGGGTCACGTAGAGGACCCCCATGACGAGGGTGCGGGAGGGGGTGAGGAGGTCCACCGGGGCCTCCTACTTGCCGGACATGAGCAGGCTCATGGCCTCCGCGCGGGTGGCGGTGGCGCGCAGCTGGCCGCGGACGGCGGAGGTGATGGTCATGGCGCCGGGCTTGCGCACGCCGCGCATGGACATGCACAGGTGCTCGGCCTCGATCACCACGATCACGCCGGCCACGCCCAGGTGGTCCACGAGGGCGTCGGCGATCTGGGAGGTGAGGCGCTCCTGGACCTGGGGGCGGCGGGCGTACCCGTTGACCAGGCGGGCTAGCTTGGACAGGCCGGTGACGCGGCCGCCCTCGCCGGGGATGTAGCCCACGTGGGCGCGGCCGTGGAACGGGAGGAGGTGGTGCTCACACATCGAGTACATGTCGATGTCACGGACGATGATGAGTTCCTCGTGGCCGATGTCGAACTGGGTGGCGAGCACCTCGGAGGGGTCCTCGTGGAGGCCGGAGAAGATCTCCAGGTAGGCGCGGGCCATACGGCCGGGGGTGCCGAGCAGGCCCTCGCGTTCCGGGTTCTCTCCCACGGCGATGAGGAGGTCTCGCACCGCGCGCTCCACGCCCTCGGCGTCGTAGGGCCGGGCGTGGGCCGGGCCGGTGCCGTTGTCAGGGCCGGTGCCGTTGTCAAGGCCGGTGCCGTGAGTAGGGCCAGTGCCGTGAGTAGGGCCGGCGGAGCTCTCAGTCATGGAGGCCTCCGCCCGCCTCCCCCACGGCGCCACCGTCCGGGACCTCGCCGATCCCCACGGCACCCTCCGGGTTCGCCTGGGCGGCCTGGTCCTGGGGGATCTCCCCGGCGGTGCCGGCGGCCACCTCGGTGGGCGAGTCCACCGGCGGGATGTCGGAGACCGGGCGGTCCGGGTCGGTGGTCCACACCGTGCGCGGCTCGCGCTTCACGATGGGCGCGAAGACCTCCTTCAGCTCCTTCTCGTTCAGGGTCTCCCGCTCGAGGAGCTCGAGCACCAGGTGGTCCAGGACCCCGCGGTACTCGTTCAGGATCTCCCAGGCCTCCTCGTGGGCGCCGTCCATGAGGGAGCGCACCTCGTCGTCAATGGCGCCGGCCATCTCCTCGGAGTAGTCGCGCTGGTGGCCCAGGTCCCGGCCCAGGAATGGCTCGGAGTTGGTGGTGCCGAGCTTGACCGAGCCCACGCGGGCGCTCATGCCGTACTGGGTGACCATCTTCCTAGCGATCGCGGTGGCCTTCTCAATGTCATTCGACGCGCCCGTGGTGGGATCGTGGAACACGATCTCCTCCGCCACGCGCCCGCCCATCGCGTAGGCGAGCTGGTCCAGGAGCTCGTTGCGGGAGGTGGAGTAGCGGTCCTCCGCGGGCATCACCATGGTGTAGCCGAGGGCGCGGCCGCGCGGGAGGATCGTCACCTTGGTGACGGGGTCCGTGTAGCGCAGCGCCGCGGCCACCACCGCGTGGCCACCCTCGTGGTAGGCGGTGATCTTCTTCTCCTTCTCGTTCATCACGCGGGTGCGCTTCTGCGGGCCGGCGATCACGCGGTCGATGGCCTCGTCCAGGGCACGGTTGTCGATGAGCTGGGCGTGCGAGCGCGCCGTCAGCAGCGCCGCCTCGTTCAGCACGTTGGCCAGGTCGGCGCCGGTGAAGCCCGGGGTGCGCTTGGCCACGGTGCGCAGGTCCACGGACCCGCTCATGGGCTTGCCCTTGGAGTGCACCTGCAGGATCTTCAGGCGGCCCTCCAGGTCCGGGGCCTCCACGGAGATCTGGCGGTCGAAGCGGCCGGGGCGCAGGAGCGCCGGGTCCAGGACGTCCGGCCGGTTGGTGGCCGCAATGAGGATGACGTTGGTGGAGGAGTCGAAGCCGTCCATCTCCACGAGGAGCTGGTTGAGGGTCTGCTCGCGCTCGTCGTGGCCGCCGCCCATGCCGGCGCCGCGGTGGCGCCCGACGGCGTCGATCTCGTCGATGAAGATGATGGCCGGGGCGTTCGCCTTGGCCTGCTCGAACAGGTCGCGCACGCGGGAGGCGCCGACGCCGACGAACATCTCGACGAAGTCCGA
>CAZTOM010000335.1:0-2136 GCA_964615555.1 uncultured Actinomycetaceae bacterium | reverse complement strand
CTATGACCTTGCTTATGTAAAGTATCTAGTCGTCCGCGTTCAAATGGTGTAAGATGGTGGTAACTCATTAGGGGGCCCTCCGTGAATAGTTTTGTGGTGAATCTATTTTACACGAAGTTTCCTAATGAGTTTTAACTTTTCGGACTGTTGCACTTAATATTACAATCTATCAAAATCAATTAAGTCATCATATATAAGGACAAGTCCGCTATATTTTATAAAGGAAACAATAAAGTCTATCCTATCCGCAGTTCTGATTTCTCTCCGTAATTCACTTTCAAGAATAGGTCCCATATAGCCAGTAAAGAGAGTGCTAGAGGATATAGAAATCTTAGATCTATCATCTATTAATTTTTTTAGAATAGTTTCGTCATCATGGACTGCAAGGGGTTCTAGAAAATTTTTATCATCCTCAAATATTACTTCATTACCTATTCCCTTATTTAGCTTTCTAACAAAATCTATCCTTTCCTCTTCCTTCTTTTCAGATAAGATTTTCCTTAAGATTTTATACTAGGCTGTTGCTTACACCATTGCAGATTCACTACCATCTACTTACTGTCTCACTTAACACCTCATAATTAAGCATGGTACCTTCACTATCTATTTATGTTAGGTAAAAAACAAACCTATATAGCATAAATATCAAGTGTTAAATCATAAGCACTTCTTTAGATTGGGCTCCACCGGATATTCCAACAGTAGAAAAGTTATTACATGAAAAATAGAATAAAAAAACGCCTATTTTTTGTAAATTGGCGTTTTCATCTTAGTCATCAAATGCTTCTTCTACTTTCCACTCTTTCCACACATTCCCTACAAGATGTGGCCCTGGTTTTAAGGTTTTCTTTCCAGGTTTCCATCCAGAAGGCGTTACTTCCGATCCTTTGGTTTCTCGAACCAATTGGAATGCTTTTAATTGGCGAATGGTTTCAGCTACATTTCTTCCAACTGGAGGTGTTAGTACTTCAAATCCTTGAATGATACCGTCTGGATCAATAAGGAACCGTCCACGGGTTTCAGTTCCTGCATCCTCATCATAGATGCCATAAGCTTTTCCGATGCTTCCATCTTGATCTGATAGCATAGCAAAAGGTATATCTTTTCCAATCATTTTTGATAATTCATTGTCATTCCATACTTTATGTACAAATGTACTGTCTACACTAACAGATAATACCTCTACTCCTAGTTCTTGTAACTCATCATATTTATCAGCAACTGCTGATACTTCAGTAGCTCAGACAAAAGTGAAATCTCCGGGATAAAAACATAATAAAACCCATTTCCCTTTATAATCTTCTAAACTCGTTTCTACAAATTTTCCTTGATAATATGCTGGCGCTGTAAAATTTGGTGCTGGTTTTCCTACCTTAACCATAGATTGAACCTCCTCTTTTTCTTTGACGATTCCCAAAGCTTCTGTAACTGCTTCTTGCTCCACAGATTTCGATGCTGTTTTGGGCCGTTGACACCCTATTTCAAACTCTTTCAAACACATCACCTCCTACAAAGTATATACCCTATATAACTGGATATTCATCTGCTGCATTTTGTCCTAGCTGAGGGGATACTAGCACTTCTGTATTTTCATCAACAACTATCTGAGCTGCCTTGACCCCAGCACCTCCAGAGCTTTTTGCCGCGGAATTTTTTACAAATCTATATTCTTTCGCATCAGTATTATAAATCAAAAAATAGTTACTTCTTCCAAAATGTTCACTGACTAAACTTTCTTTAGAGTCTTTTTCTACTGGTATGGCTATAATCATAAGTCTCTTCTTCTTCCTTGATTGTTCATATTCCTTCCTCTTCCAAGTCCCCTGCCCCTACATCTACCACAACCAGGCCCTGGTCCTATTTCATTGCATAAGAAATAGTTGCCACCTTCAATCTTTAGACTAGAGCCATTTATTAGAAAAATTGCAAGTTTTTTTCTAGCTTCCATGTATATCCTTTGTACGGTTGTCCTTGCTATTTCCATGGATTCAGCACATTCTTCCTGAGTTAAGCCTTCTAAATCAATTAATTTAATTGTTTGATATTCTTCTATAGTCATAGTCACATCCTCTAAGCCTTCACTAGAAGATCCCATTGACTCAAATTGATTTCTTCTTGGTAAATCACATACTCTTC
>CAZTOM010000334.1:0-2145 GCA_964615555.1 uncultured Actinomycetaceae bacterium | reverse complement strand
AACCAGTGGACCGGCCCCCTCAAACCTGTGGACATTTCCGGGGACTTCTCCCACCATCTCTCCCCGCGCCCTAGGGCGCTCACAGGATGCTTGTAGTTCATCCGCACGCCACTCACAATCTGCTCACAGCCCTGGGCCGCGCGGCCATGCGGGGAAGTCCGGTTCTCCACAGTTTCCCCAGTCGCTACTACGAATACGAAAGAGATCTAGAGAGGGGAATGACTCAACCAGCATGGGGAGAAGTGCGCGGCCGCCTGAGACCTCTGGCTCCCGGGCCACGGAAGGACACCACCTCGAGCCCCGGCACCACGCCGCCCAGCGGGACGTCACCCACCACCCCGAGCCCCCGCACCCACACCACCTCGTCGGCCAGGGAGACGCCCCGGCCTCTGCACAGCCAGCAGCAGGACCCGCACGCGCGCGGAGGATTCGTGACATTCTTAGACGAGCGGAATTACACCCTCGGACGCCCAGGGCTCCGAGCGTGCCGATGATGGCATCGATCATCAGATCAGTAGGTCAAGAGAAGAGCGAGAAGACGTGAAGTTTCGAGTAGACCGGGATGTCCTGGCCGAGGCCGTCGCCTGGACGGCCCGCTCCCTGCCCACCCGCCCTGCTGTCCCGGTTCTCTCCGGGGTACTGCTCGAGGCCGGGGATGACGGAACGTTGACCATCTCCTCGTTCGACTACGAGGTCTCCGCCCGCTGTGAGGTCCCCGCCACCGTCTCCGCCGCCGGGACAGCGGTGGTCCAGGGCCGGATGCTCGCGGACATCGCGAAGTCGCTGCCGCCCAAGCCGGTGGACGTGGAGATGGAGGGAACCCGGATCACCGTCACCTGTGGCGCCTCTCGGTTCGCGCTCCACACCATGCCCGTGGAGGACTACCCGGACCTCCCCGAGCTCCCGGAGCTCGCCGGATCCGTGGACTCCCACGTGTTCCAGGAAGCCGTGATGCAGGTGACCACCGCGGCCTCCCGCGATGAGACGCTTCCGCTTCTGACCGGTGTGCGTATCGAGATCGAGGGCGATTCCATGACCCTCATGGCCACCGACCGTTACCGCCTCTCCATGAAGGAGGTCTCCTGGACGCCGCAGCGGCCCGGCGCCTCCGAGGTGGCGCTGGTGCGGGCCCGCACCCTCATCGATGTGGCGAAGTCGATGACCGCGGGGGAGAAGGTGGACATCAACCTCGAGGCCGAGGGCGGGAAGCAGATCATCGGCTTCGACGCCGCTGGCAAGGCCACCACCTCCCAGCTCATCGAGGGCTCCTACCCGCCGGTCCGCCGGCTTTTCCCGGACTCCACCCCCACCTACGCCGTGGTCAAGACCGCAGACCTGGTGGAGGCCGCCCGCCGCGGCCGCCTCGTGGCCGAGCGCAACACCCCGATCCGCCTGTCCTTCACCGAGGGAATGGTCACACTCGAGGCCGGCCAGGGCGATGACGCCCAGGCATCCGAGGCCATCGAGTGCACCCTCACCGGTGAGGAGATCACCACCGCATTCAACCCGCACCTGTTCCTGGACGGCCTCACCGCCATGGGAACCGAGTGGGTCCGCCTCGGGTTCACGCACCCCGCGAAGCCCGTGCTCATGTCCGGTCTGAAGAGCGAGAACGCGGAGGACCAGGAGGACTTCCTCTACCTCCTCATGCCGAACCGATTCGTCTCCTAGGAGCCGCGGAGTCTCCTACCCGCTGGTCTGCCAGGAAGCAACCCGCCTCCCGGAAACCACGGCACCGAGAAACCACCCCGCCCCCCCGGCGGAATCGAGAAATCCCCAACACGCACAAAGGAAGGGCCATGCACCTCGGAATGATCGGCCTCGGCCGAATGGGCGGAAACATGGCAGAGCGCCTGCGCGCCGCCGGCCACACGGTGGTGGGATATGACATCGACCCCGCCATCACCGACGTGGCCACCCTCGAGGACCTCGCCGCCGCCCTGCCCGCCCCGCGGGCCGTGTGGGTGATGGTCCCGGCCGGCCAGATCACCCGCAGCACCATCGCGGACCTCGCGGCCGTGCTGGAGGCCGGGGACATCGTGATCGACGGCGGCAACTCCCGTTTCTCCGACGATGCCCCCAACGCAGCGCTCCTTGCCGAGAAGGGGATCGGCTACGTGGATGTGGGCGTCTCCGGCGGGGTGT
>CAZTOM010000333.1:0-2154 GCA_964615555.1 uncultured Actinomycetaceae bacterium | reverse complement strand
GCTGATGGTGGCCGACTCGCCGTCTGCGAGCATGTAGAAGTCCTTCAGGGTGTCGCAGACCACATCGATCCGGAAGGCGGTGTCCGCCTTCACACCGTCAGTGGTCACGTCCTTGGAGACCGTGAGGCTGCCGAACACGGCGACCGTGGGGTTCGTGACGGTTGCCTTCGCCGCCACGTCCTGGATCACGGTGACCTGGCCATCCTCATCGAGTCCGGTCCACGTGGGGGTGCCCCAGTCGTAGGCCGGTGCGAGGAGGTCCTCGCTGGGCGCCTCTTCGGAGATGGTGCACTTGGTGCCGACCGGCAGGTTCGGGATGGTGACGGTGCCGCCGGCGGCCACGGTGGCGGACTGCTCGCCCGCGCCGCAGTTGTAGCGGATCGTGAAGTCCTCACCGGTGCCGGTGTAGCCCTCGCCGCTGACAACCTTGGTCACCTCGACCGTGCTGTAGTAGCGCTCGTAGGTGTTGGTGACGGTGGCGGTGGCCGTCTCGTTCTTCTCGATCTCCAGCGAGGCCGTGTCGAACTCGTAGCCGGTCCAGCTGTAGGAGGCGTCCGCGAAGTCACCGGCCTGGAAGGCGAGCGACTCAGTGAGCGCACAGGTGTAGCCCGCTGGCACCTGGACCGGGCTGCTGGTGGCTCCAGCGGCCACGGTCACCGTGCCAGTGAGGGTCTCCCCGCCCTCGATCGTGCAGGTGTAGGAGACGGGGAAGGTGCGGTCCCCACCGGTGTAGCCGCCCTCGGAGCCCTCCACCGCCTTGGTGACGGTGAAGGAACCGAAGTCCTGGGAGGCGTTGTTGGTGATGGTCACCCGGGCGCTGCCGTCCGCCGCCACAGTGGCCGGGCTGGTCACGATCGTGGGGGTGTTCCAGGACCACGAGCCGTTCACGAGGCCCTCCGCGCCGGGGGCATCCTCGGTCACCGTGCAGGAGGCACCCACGGGAAGGCCGTCGATCGCGAGCTCGCCGCCGCCTTGGAGCTTCCACTCCCCGAAGAATCCGGTGCCGCAGTCGTAGGTGCCGGTGAAGGTGGCATCCTCGGACACCCCGTCCGCCGGGTCAACCAGCTTGGCGATGGTGAGCGTGGAGAAGGTGCGCTTGAACGTGTTGGTGAGCTCCGCCGTCGCCGCGCCGGAGACGGGAATGGTGACGGTCACCTGGCCCGGGGCCGGACCCCAGGCGTAGGAGCCATCGGCGAAGTCGCCCGATTGCGTGGCCGGCGCGGTCTCGGTGACGGTGCACTCTGCGCCGGAGGGGATGTCGCTGACCGTGACCGGCGTGCCGGTGGTCACCATGATGGTGTCGGAGGTGGGCGTCTCACCGGGGAGGGTGCAGGTGTAGGTGACCTCGAACTCGCGGCCGGTGCCGCCGGTGTAGCCATCCGCCGGAGTGGCCGGGTCGGTCTCGCCCGGGATCACGGCCTTGGAGATCTGGAGGGAGCCCAGGTTCTGCCCGATCGGGTTGGTCACGGTGACGGTGGCGGTCTCGCCCGCCGTGATCGTGGCCGTGGCCGGGGCGTACGTGTGGGTGCCCCAGTAGTAGGAGCTGTTCGCCAGGTCCCCGGTGGGCTGGGTCTCGGTCACCGTGCAGGTGCGGCCCACGGGGAGGTTGTTGATGGTGACGCCCTGGGAGTCGGTGATGGTGCGGGTGTAGCTGTGGCCGAGGCCGCAGTCGATGGTGACCTCGAAGTCCTTGTCATCGTCTGCGAGGCCGTCGGTCTTGCCGGTGATGTCCTTGTTCACCGTCAGGCTGCCGGCCTGGTACGTGTTGGTGAACGTACAGGTGATGTCCGGGTGGGCCGCGTTGGGCGGGGCCCCCACATTGGCCAGGGTGATGGTGCGGCCGTCATACGACGCCGCCTCGAGCGGCACGGGGGAGCCGTCTGCGGCCGTCTCGGTGCAGGCAAGGTCCGTGAGCTTCCAGTACTCGTTGTCCGGGGTGGACTCGGTGATCGTCACTGTGTCCGAACGGTAGATCTCCTCCGTGAAGACCTCCACCGTGGGGTTCTGGGTGGTGGGGGTGACGGAGCTCGAGCCGTCCTCCCAGGGAGAGCCCGCGATGCTGCCGTCAGAGACGAACGAGAAGGCCTGGTCTGCGTGAGGGGTGCCCACAATCGCCTTGTTGACGCTCACCTCACGGATCTGGGAGAAGTAGCC
>CAZTOM010000332.1:0-2161 GCA_964615555.1 uncultured Actinomycetaceae bacterium | reverse complement strand
AAACTGAAGATAGAAGTGGGACCGGGAAGCCGGCCGATTGAGATCTGACGGAGTCACCAAGGCAGTGACCTCCCGGTGGTCCATCACGAGCAGGAGCGACTCGTCCACCAAGTACTCCAGCAGGTTGGGTAGCGGGGTGTCGGCGGTGATCAGGAGTCCTGGCCACAGGGACCTCATATGGTCACTGACTGTGCCTTCCAGTTGCGCTGGAACGCGGTCGATGATGCCTACAATCTTCCCGCTCTCCTGCACGGGAGCGGAGTCGTAGCCGAGGTCCTCCAGCATCGTGGTCGCCTCACGCACCGGGCTGTTAGCGTCGAACATCGTGGCACGACCCAGGGGGGTAGCGATGTGGCGGACCTGGACAGCCTGGCTGATCTCACTGAGTCGCACGTCCCCGGGACGGCGGGTGCTTTTCATGCCCGAAACCTACGCCAACCCGCGGCTTCCGCGTCTCTCGTGGTTCTGAAAGGGGGCGCAGATCGGTTCCCAGCCGAGGCCGACCTTCAAGGCGGGAGCGGCTCCGATCTCATAGTCTAAGAGCGGGATCTCATGGCACTGACGTTGATGATGGAAGTGTCCGGGTTCGGCGTGTGACTCTGGCTCTGACTGGCCTTTGGTGCCTTTTTCGTGATTTGTCCACGGCGGGCCCGGACGTTCGTGGTGCGCCGATCGGGCGGACATGACCTTATAGGAGCCTGGCTGAGAGGCCCCGTCAACGTCGTGTCTGCCCGCCCGACCGGTGTGCCGTTCCGGTAGTAGCGGAAGGACACGTAAACATCATGACAAGGAATCGCACCGGCGTGGTCGCGGGGGCGGACACGCACTCGCTCACCCACCATGTGGCAGTACTGGACGCAGCGACGGGAGCCGTCCTGGCGGATAGGCAGTTCCCAGCCACACAGCGCGGCTATCGCCTCACACTGGACTTCGTTGCAGGGTTCGGGCAGATCGAGCGGTTCGGGATTGAGGGAACGAACTCGTACGGCGCCGGCCTGGCCCGCTACCTTTCCCACCAGGGGGTCGAGGTTCGGGAGGTGGTCCGCCCGAACCGGGCACACCGCAGGCTGCGGGGGAAATCTGATCCCCTTGATGCGATCCAGGCAGCGAAGGTCACTTTGAGCTGTGATGACCTGCCCACCCCCAAGAGTGGAGATGGTCCGATCGAGTCGATCCGGGTCCTGTTCAGGACGCGGGATTCTGCCGTACGTGCCCGTGCCGTGGTCCTGCGGCAGATTACGATGATCCTGGTCTCGGCTCCCATATGCCTGCGTGAGCGGTTCGCTACCGTCCAGGGCCCACGCCTGCTCGAGGCGCTGCGGCGCACACGGCCCGCCGATGTGATGACTGGTCCCGAGGCGGCCACCCTCCACGGGCTGCGCAGCCTGGCACGCCGTCACCGGGACCTGTCCACCGAGATCGATGAACTCACCGATCACCTCCGCCTCCTCATCGAGCACACAGCCCCAGCCCTCCTTGCCGCCCACGGGGTGGGCGTGGTCACTGCCGCCCAACTCCTGATCACCGCCGGTGACAACCCCCAGCGAATCAGCAGCGAGGCCGCCTTCGCCGCGATGTGTGGCGTCAGCCCCATCCCCGCCTCCAGCGGGAAAACCAACCGAAACCGCCTCAATCGTGGCGGGGACCGAGGCGCGAACTGCGCCCTCCACCAGATCGCCCTGGTCCGCATGAGCTGCGACGAGCGCACCAAGAACTACATCGCCAAGAAACACACCGAGGGCAAAAGCACCAAAGAAGCACTGCGCTGCCTCAAACGCGCCATCGCCCGCGAGGTCTACAAGATCCTCATCAACCCACCCGAAATCCCCCGCGTTGACGATCTCAGACCCACCCGCCTCGCCCGCGGCATCACCCTCCAACAAGCAGCAGAACACTTCGGCGTCTGGCCCTCCCACATCTCCGAAATCGAACGCTCCAAACGCCGCGACGACACCCTCGCCCACCGCTACCGAGAATGGCTCAACGCCGCTTGACGCACTATAGGAGCATCACGAACACCCCCACCCCACCATCCTGTGGAAAACCAGCCCGGCCAGCTCGGGGCGCGTACCACCCCACCGCACGAGGACGACGCACGGCCACCTTCCGCCGTCGGGAATACCGACGGAAATCGGCAACAGCCCACCGCACGAGGAAGACG
>CAZTOM010000331.1:0-2175 GCA_964615555.1 uncultured Actinomycetaceae bacterium | reverse complement strand
CCGCGAGGGCAAGGCGACGCTGTTGGCCGACGCTGAGTTCCTGCACGCATCGATTGTGGTCTCGACCAGCAACCAGTCCGAAGGTGCCCAGCGGCACTCGTGCCGCACGCTCCATGCCGACCAGATCCGTGTAGGCGTCGAGTGCGGTGCGAGCCGGACCGCGATCGTAGGGGTCAGGTAGGGCGGTCTCTTGCGCAAGCAGCCCTACGCGGTCGACCGGTGCGCGAGTGACCTGTCCGCTGCTGGGTTCCAGCGTGCCGGCGAGCAGGCCGAGCAAGGTCGATTTGCCCGACCCGTTCGGGCCGGTTATGAGCCACTTCTCGCCTCGGCTGATGCTGAGCGACGTGGCCGGGAGCCGATTTTTCAGCGTTACGTTGACGGTGGTGAGCACGGGTTCAAGGGCGCCGATGGCACGCGGGGCGCCAGCAACGGTGAGCCCTTGGAATTCGAGTTCCCGTGGCGGCTTCCGGATCTGGCGGTCTTCAAGGTCCGTCAGGCGTGCGCGAGCGTCGTTGACGCGGCGAGATACGACCTGCGCGTTGCGGTCAGCGTAAAACTTCTGTGCCATGCGTACCTCGGTACGTGGGCGCCAATCCGAGTGCCCCACCGTCTGCTGATCCTTCACCGCTTTACGAAGCCGGGAAAGCTCGGCCTGTTCATCGCGATACTGCCGTTCCCACCTCTGCCGTGCTTCAGCTCGTGCGGTCAGGTAGTCGCTGTAGCTGCCGGTGAAACGGGTGAGGCCGATCCCGGTTCCCGTGCCGTCGTGAACCAGCGGCCCCGCGACCGCGTGCGGGAGTGGCGAAGGGTCGAGATCGAGCAGCGACGTGACCGTCTCATCGAGAAAGGCCCGATCGTGACTGGCGATCAGCAGCGGACCCCGCCACGCCGTGAGCACGCTGACGAGATAGGCGGTCGCGGCATCATCGAGGTGATTTGTCGGCTCATCCAGCAGCAGCACATCCGGTGCACTTAGCAGCAGCCACGCTAGGGCGAGCCGAGCTCGCTGCCCACCGGAGAGCGCTCCTACAAGCCGGCGGCGGTCGATGTCCCCGATCCCGAGACCGGCCAGCATGCCGGAAATCCTCGCGTCGATCTCCCACGCTCCAAGGCGCTCGGCCGTCTCCAGGGCACGTGCGTAGTCGTCGGCCGTGACAGGATCGTCGGGGTGGTCTGCAAGGGCGACGCCGAGCCTGCTGACCTCTTCGGCGGCACGACGAGACGGCGCGACCGCGGTCTCGATAGCATTATCGATGGTCTCGGTAGCAGAGAACGGGTGCTCCTGATGTAGCAGCCCGAACACCGGCGCATCGGCATCCGGCGCATTCACGGTGACCGTTCCCGATGCCGGCTCCAAGACTCCGGCGATCGCCTTCAGCAACGTCGACTTACCCGACCCGTTTTCCCCGATGAGTCCTACTCGGGCACCGGCAGGCACGACGAACGACACATCTGTGAGGACCCGCCGATCAGGATAGGAGAACGAGAGACCCTCCACCCGTAGATGCGAGCCCGCGGCAGTGAACGACGATGAAGTAAGTACATGAGGCATGAGCGAGATCCCGAAGACGTGACGAAACCTGCCGGGCAGACGGCCTCGGACGCAGGTCAGGGAAACGCTCAAATGGTCACGGACCCAGTCTACCGAGTCTTGTCATCGGATCAACCAAGCGGGATGCCGATTGGGTACGGAGCACTCGACGCCTACTCGGGTGCCCGGCGGTTCAAAAGGCCGCTGGTCTGGCTCACCTGCTGAGTATGACGGTGTCGATGCGGGTGATGTCGGCTGGTGACGGCTATAGGTACCTGCTGCGCACTGTGGCGGCTGGTGATGGTGACCGGTCGCTGTCGACTCCGTTGACCCGTTACTACGCCGCGGCTGGCACCCCACCTGGACGCTGGCTCGGCTCTGGCGTCACTGCTTTGGGTAATGGTGAAATCGCCTCTGGAGCGCAGGTGTCGGAGGCGCAGCTTCAGTTGCTGGTGGGGATGGGGCGGGATCCGATTACTGGTGTGCCGTTGGGGCGGGCGTATCCGGTGTACAGCTCGACGGCGGAGCGGGTCGCGGACCGTGTCGCGCAGCTGGACCCTGCCCTGGGGGCGGTGGAGCGGGGGCGGGTCGTTGCGCAGATTGAGGCGGAGGAGGCTGCGCGGGGGTCGCGGCGTGCGGTGGCG
>CAZTOM010000330.1:0-2194 GCA_964615555.1 uncultured Actinomycetaceae bacterium | reverse complement strand
GCGATCGGGATCTTCACCGCCTTCCTGGACGATGCGAACGTGAGGCTGGTGGGCTGCGAGGCCGCCGGCGAGGGGGTGGAGACAACCCGCCACGCCTCCTCGATCACCGCCGGCGCCCCGGGCGTGCTCCACGGAGCCCGCTCCATGCTGCTGCAGGACGAGGACGGCCAGACCCTGCCCTCCCACTCCATCTCCGCCGGCCTGGACTACCCCGGCGTCGGCCCCGAGCACGCCTACCTCGCCTCCATCGGCCGGGCCGAGTACTGGCCCGTCACGGACGCGCAGGCCATGGAGGCGTTCGCGGCCCTCTCGCACACCGAGGGCATCATCCCGGCGATCGAGTCCGCGCACGCCCTGTACGGTGCGATGCTCTACGGCAAGGAGAACCCGGAGGCCACCATCCTCGTGAACCTCTCCGGACGCGGGGACAAGGACGTGGCCACGGCCGCCACCTGGTTCGGGATCGTCGAGGAGGGAGAGCTGTGAGCCGCATGGAAGGGGCCATCGACGCCCGCACGTCCGCCGGGGGAGCGGCCTTCATCGCCTACCTCACGGTGGGCTACCCGGACCTGCAGACCTCCATCGAGGCGGGCCGCGCCCTCATAGATTCCGGCGCCGACGCCCTCGAGATGGGCTTGCCCTACTCCGATCCCGGCATGGACGGCGCCGTCATCCAGCACACCGGGCAGCACGCGCTCGAGGCCGGCACCCGCACCCGCCACGTGATGGCGGCCGTGGAGGCGCTCGCGCCGCTCGGGGCGCCCATCATGGTGATGACCTACTACAACCCGGTCTTCCGCTACGGCGTGGAGGCCTTCGCCCGCGACCTGGCCTCCGCCGGCGGAGCGGGCCTCATCACCCCGGACCTGATCCCGGACGAGGGCGCCGAGTGGATCGAGGCGGCCACCCGCCACGACCTCGACCGCGTGTTCCTCGTGGCCCCCTCCTCCACGGACGAGCGCCTGGCCGCCACCGCCGCCGCCTGCCGCGGCTTCGTCTACGCCGCCTCCACCATGGGCGTGACCGGGGAGCGCACCAAGGTGGACGGCACCGCCGAGCGACTGGTGGCCCGCACCCGGGCCGCCGGCGCCGAGCGGGTGTGCGTGGGTCTGGGGGTCTCCCGCCCCGAGCACGCCCGCGAGGTGGGCGCCTACTCCGACGGCGTGATCGTGGGCTCGGCCCTCCTGCGCGCCCTCGGCGACGGCGTGGCCCCCATGGCCGCACTCGGCCGCGAACTCGCCCAGGCCGCGCACACCGCCCGCACCTGACCCGCCCGGCCCGCGCGCGCCAGCCCCGCCGCCACCGGCCCACCGCCCCGCACCTCCCGCTGCTCGCACCGCAGTGGTGGGACGACGACGGAGGCCGGGTGGCGCCGTAGGGGAACCTGCCGCCCGGGGCAGGCAGGACGACGACGGGAGGCGGGGCGCGCCGTCGGGACACAGACCACGAAGGGTGGACGAAATACCCTGCGGCATTGCCTAGGATGGAGACATGCGAAGAGCGAAGATCGTGTGCACGATCGGCCCGGCCACCGAATCCCCCGAGCAGATCCGCGCGTTGGTCGACGCCGGTATGGACGTGGCGCGGATCAACGCGTCGCACGGCCAGCACGAGGGCCACGAGGCCGTCTACCACCACGTGCGGACCGCCTCCCGCGAGTCCGGTCGCGCCGTGGCGATCCTGCTGGACCTCCAGGGGCCCAAGATCAGGCTCGGCACCTTTGCCGCCGGCCCGGTCATCCTCAACCAGGGTGACCTCTTCACGATCACCACGGAGGACGTGGAGGGCACCCAGGAGATCGCCTCCACCACCTTCAAGGGCCTGCCGGGGGACTGCCGGCCGGGCGATCCGCTCCTCATCGACGACGGGAAGGTGGCCGTCCGCGTGGTGGAGGTGGACGGGCCGCGCGTGATCACCCGCGTGGAGGTGCCCGGACCGGTCTCCAACAACAAGGGCATCAACCTGCCGGGTGTGGCCGTCTCCGTGCCCGCCCTGTCCGAGAAGGACAAGGTGGACCTGCGCTGGGCCCTGCGCCTCGGCGTGGACGCCATCGCACTCTCGTTCGTGCGTAACGCGACCGACGTGAACGACGTGCACGAGATCATGGCGGACGAGGGACGGTTCGTGCCCGTGATCGCCAAGATCGAGAAGCCGCAGGCCGTGGACAACCTCCAGGAGATCGTGGACTCGTTCG
>CAZTOM010000329.1:0-2211 GCA_964615555.1 uncultured Actinomycetaceae bacterium | reverse complement strand
GCGGCGTTCCCGAGGCCGCCCACCCCACCGGCGGCGGCGACGTAGCGGGTGCCGGCCCCCACGAGGTCTGCCAGGACCTCGCCGTCCGCGGTGGAGACCACCGTCCCCTGGGGCACGGGGAGCACGAGGTCGGCGCCGTTCTTCCCCACCCGCATGTCACCCTGGCCCTGCGTGCCGTTCTGGGCACGTTGGTGGGGGGCGTGGTGGTAGCTGAGCAGGGTGGTGACCTGGGGGTCCACCTCGAGGATCACGTCCCCGCCGCGGCCACCATTGGCACCGTCCGGCCCGGCCAGGGGCTTGAACTTCTCACGGCGGATGGATGCGCACCCGTGGCCCCCGTCACCGCCGCGCACGTGCAGGGTCACCCGGTCAACGAAGCTGGCCATCGAATCCTCCTCATGCCCCCTGACAACCTACCCGGACACCTGCTACCTGATTACCTGCCCGGGCCGCCAGGCCTACCAGCTACCCGCGCCTCCGGGCCTACCACCCGGATACGCCGAGGGACGGACAGCCCGCGGCCGCCCGTCCCCTCGGAACGTGTGTTTTCGCGTTACTCCGCGACGATGTCCACAACCTTGCGGCCACCGCGCGTACCGAACGCGACGGAGCCGGCGGCGGTGGCGAACAGCGTGTCATCCTTGCCACGGCCCACGTTGATGCCGGGGTGGAACTTGGTGCCGCGCTGCCGCACGAGGATCTCGCCGGCGCTCACCACCTGACCACCAAAGCGCTTCACACCGAGGCGCTGGGCGTTGGAATCGCGGCCGTTGCGAGTGGAGCTCGCACCCTTCTTGGTTGCCATGGTTCTCTCCTCCCTGGCCCTCTACTTGATGTCCGTGACCTTGATCTGGGTCAGCGACTGGCGATGGCCCATGCGCTTGCGGTACCCAGACTTGTTCTTGTACTTGATGATGTTGATCTTCGGGCCCTTGCCGTCGCCGAGGATCTCGGCGGTGACGGTTCCCTTGAGGTCGGACCCGGTGGTG
Source organism: uncultured Actinomycetaceae bacterium (assembly GCA_964615555.1). GTDB lineage: Bacteria > Actinomycetota > Actinomycetes > Actinomycetales > Actinomycetaceae > JAAZBW01. The sequence goes on along the minus strand of CAZTOM010000329.1, from coordinate 1,222 downwards.
ACGGTGTCGCCATCCACGAGCATGACGGGCTGCAGTTCGATGGTCTCACCGACCTCGCCCTCGACCCTGTTCACGAAGAGGACGTCCCCAACGGACACCTTCTCCTGACGGCCTCCGGCCTTCACGATGGCGTACACCACGTTCCTGCTCATCTCTTCTCGTTCTTAAAGCGCACGGATCCACCCGATTTCTCTGGGGATACTCGCTTCGCGCTTCTGACAGCTTGGACGGCGCGAGAATTCGCACCGACGTTCTAGGGTACGCGCTCGGCCTGCCTGACGGCAAACCCCGCGGGCCCCGAATCCGCCCTATTCTCCTGTGTTATCGCGCACATCCGACTCATCGAACGCGGGTGCCGGCGTCTCCTCCCCCGCGGATCCCGGCTCGCCGGCCGCAGGTGCTGACTCGTCCGCCGGGGGCACGGCCGCCCCCGAGGCCACCACGCGGCGTGACTTCTTCCGCTCCGTGCGCGGCTCCTCGCCGCGCTCCGGGAAGACGATCGTGTCCAGGATCGAGGTGGGCAGCAGGGACTTGCCCTCGGCCCGGTCCCCGATCTGCGCGGGCAGGGCGATGATCGCGGGTGGCGCATCGGAGTCCTCTTCCGGTGCCTGGGCCTTCGCCACCACGCGGCGGCGTCCGCCCCGCGGCGCACGCACCGGGGACGCGGTTCCCGGGTCCTGGCGCTCAGACTCGGCGTCCTGCGCGGGCTCACCACCCGCGGGAGCCCCGCTGCCGGGAGCCTCACCGCCGGGTGCCTCGGCCTCGTGCGCGCTGGCCGCGGCCTTCGCGATCGTGGCCATGGTGGCGCGGGTGGCCTGGGCCTTCGCCTCGTCCACGGGCTCCGGGGTGGGCACGGACTGGGCTTGCGGCTCGGAGTTCCGCGAGGACTGGTTGCCCGAACCGCCGCCGCGGCGTCCGCCGCGCCGGTTGTTTCCGGAGTCCTGCTGGGAGTCCCCGCCGGACTTCTCCACGGGATGGTCGTGCACGATGATGCCGCGCCCGGCGCACGCCGAGCAGTTCTCGGAGAACACCTCCACGAGGCCCTGGCCCACGCGCTTGCGGGTCATCTGCACCAGGCCGAGAGAGGTCACCTCCGCCACCTGGTGGCGGGTGCGGTCCCGACCGAGACACTCGATGAGGCGGCGCAGCACCAGGTCCCGGTTGGACTCGAGGACCATGTCGATGAAGTCGATCACGATGATCCCGCCGATGTCCCGCAGCC
>CAZTOM010000328.1:0-2230 GCA_964615555.1 uncultured Actinomycetaceae bacterium | reverse complement strand
CGCCGGCGGTCTCGTAGAGGTCCGCCATGAGGCGGGCGGAGATCGGCTCGCGGCCGCGGTGCTTCTTGTCCTGGCGGGCGTAGGGGAAGCTCGGCGCGATCGCGGTGATGCGCTTGGCGGAGGCCCGCTTGAGCGCGTCGATCATGATGAGGGTCTCCATGATCCAGTGGTTGATGCCCTCCGCGAAGGACTGCAGCACGAACGCGTCCGAGCCGCGGACCGACTCGTTGAATCGTGCGTAGATCTCGCCGTTCGCGAAGTCGTAGACGGTGGTGGGCAGCAGGTCGATCCCGAGCTCCTCCGCCACGGCGTCCGCCAACTCGGGGTGTGCGCGGCCGGTCGCGAGGACCAGGCGCTTCTCGCCGTGGGTGGTGATGCCCGTCATTCCGTGCTGCCCTTCTCCTCATTCGGGGCGGTGGAGTTCGCCTCCGGTCCATCTGCTGCGGCGGCGTCCGGATCGCCACCCTCAGCCGCTTCAAGGGCAGCCCGGGCGCGGGCTGCCGCCTCCGCGGCGGCCGTTCCGGGCCGCTTGGCCTCCACCCATCCCTCGATGTTGCGCTGGGTGGACGGATTGATCGCGAGCGCGCCCGCGGGCACGTCCCGGCGCAGGGTGGTTCCGGCGCCGGAGTAGGCGCCGTCCCCGATGGTCACGGGAGCCACGTACATGTTGTCCGAGCCGAGGCGGCAGTGGGAGCCGACGATGGTGCGGTGTTTGGTGACGCCGTCGTAGTTGACGAACACCGAGGCGGCGCCGATGTTGGTCTCCTCGCCGATGGTGGCATCCCCCACGTAGCTCAGGTGCGGCACCTTCGTCCCGCGGCCCATGACCGCGTTCTTGGTCTCCACGAAGGAGCCGATCTTGCCGTCCGCACCGAGCTCGGTGCCCGGGCGGAGGTAGGAGTAGGGGCCCACGTGGGCGCCCGCGCCGATCACGGCGAGAAGGCCGTGGGTGCGGACCACCTCCGCGCCGGCGCCGATCTCGCAGTCCGTGAGGGTGGTGTCCGGGCCGATCTCCGCGTCCTCCTCGATCCGGCAGGCGCCGCGGAGCTGGGTGTTGGGGTGGATGGTGACGTCCGGGGCGAGCTCCACGTCCACATCGATCCACGTGGTGTCCGGATCGATCACGGTGACGCCCTCGCGCATCCAGTTCTCCACGATGCGGCGGTTCATCTCCTTGGCGAGGCGGGCGAGCTGCACCTTGTCATTCGCGCCCTCGATGGACCAGGTGTCCTCCACCACCAGGCCCTGGACGCGCTTGCCGGACTGGTAGGCGAGCCCCACCACGTCCGTCAGGTAGACCTCGCCCTGCGCGTTGGCGGCACCCACGGAGGCGAGGGTCTCCTTGAGTAGTTCGCCATCCACGGCGTAGACGCCGGTATTGATCTCGCGGATCTCGCGCTCCTCGGCGCTGGCGTCCCGCTCCTCCACGATCCGGGCCACCGCGCCCTGCTCGCGGACCACGCGGCCGTAGCCGGTGGGCTCGTCCACCATGGCCGTGAGAACGGTGACGGCGCTGCCCGAGCTCTCGTGGTCCCGCACCAGCGCGGAGAGCGTGGCGCCGTCCAGGAGGGGCACGTCCGCGTAGGTGATGACCACGGTGCCGTGGAGGTCCTCCCCGGCCGCGTCCAGGGCGTCCAGGGCGCACTGGACGGCACGGCCCGTGCCGGGGATCTCGTCCTGGTCGGCGATCAGGAGGGAGGGGTTGTAGGACAGTGCGTCCGCGGCCACCTTCTCCCGCTCGTGGCGCACCACCACGCACACGCGGCCCGCTCCAACCTGCTCACCTGCGGCAATGGCGTGGCCAAGCAGGGAGCGGCCGGAGATCGCGTTCAGGACCTTCGGGGTCTTGGACTTCATGCGGGTGCCAGCACCCGCAGCAAGGATCACGACGGCGGCGGGACGATCCACGAAAATGGCTCCTCGGACGAAGGCACGCGGGCGTTTGCCATTCTAGCCACGCTGGTAGGGCTCTCGGGTTCCTCCCACGCGATCTGCGCCGCTACCCGGTGCCGCGTGGTGGCCGTCACGGCGGCGGAGGGGCCACCTCTGGCACAATGGTTCGGCGCCCTTTCCGTGATCGGGCGTGGTGATCCGCCTTGGTGTAGTGGTAGCACAGGGGCCTTTGGTGCCCTTAGTCTGGGTTCGATTCCTAGAGGCGGAGCCACGGGGTCCGATTCGCCCCCGCGCAGCCACCCGCCCCGGGCCCAACGGCGCCAACCCCCAGCCCACC
>CAZTOM010000327.1:0-2230 GCA_964615555.1 uncultured Actinomycetaceae bacterium | reverse complement strand
GCCGTGCGCGAGGGCGAGGTGGTGTGGCGCCAGGAATTCGATGCGGAGGTCACCTCGCTCGTCCCGGTGGACGGTGGAGTGGCCCTCACCCACGTGGCGGGCCGCGCCCTGATCCTCCTCGACGCCCAGGACGGATCGGAGGAGAGGCTGGCCGCCCCCCTCACCTCCCGGGCGATCACGGTGGACGGGCACGCCCTCGCGGCCGGCCCCCAGGGCGTCGCGGACGGGTCCACCACGCTCCGCCGCGGCGATGCGGGAGTGGCCACCACCTTCCGCGAGGGCACCCTGCTCGCCACCGGACGCGAGATCGTGTGGGTATCGGGCACCGGCGCCGAGGCGATCCACCGCTTTCCCACCGCCACCACCACCGCCCCCGCCTTCGAGCCGCGATGGGCAGCCACCGGATCAGTGGCCCTCCTGGTGGGGGATGCGCACACCATCTGGGTGGTGCAGTGAGCTCCCCCCGCCCCGCCGCACCCGTAACCCCCGCGGCCGCACACGGCACACCTGGGCATGCCCCGCCCGGCTCCCCCCGCCCCGCCACCCTCCGCAGGCTCGGCGCGCTGCGGTCCTTCGCGGAGCAGGTGGTGCTCGGCCCCATCCGGGACGGCCGGCCCCGGCCCGCCACGTGGCCGCCGTGGCTGCGCCCGGTGGGAGCTATCGCGCTCACCGTGTTCGCGGTCCTCCTGGCCCTCTCCCTGTTCTCCGCGCAGGTGCGCGGCCTGCTGCCGCTCACGGTGTTCACGGAGGAGGTGGCAGCGCCGGCCGCGGTGGTGCCGCTGCTGTTCTTCGCCCTCACGTTCGTGGTGGCCCTCATCCAGGCCGCCGCCCTGCGCGGCCTGCTGCTCCTGCGGCTGGTGGGCCTGGCTACCACCGGCACGGCCTTCACCGTCACCCAGACCCTCGGAGGCGTGCGCGGGCTCCTCATCGCGGGGGTGGGCATTGCGCTCGTGGCCGTGCTCGTGGCCTTCCGTCGCCGCCGCCCACCTGTGTGGTGGGAGTTCCCCCTCCTCCTCGCCCTCGCCGCGGCAGTGATGCTGGTCCCGCTCCTGTTCGTGACCGATCCGATCCTGTTCACCCCGCAGCGCGGTCTGGTCCTCATCGCGGTCACCTCCACGGTGGCGATCGCGGGCATGCCCGTCCTGGTGCTGGCCGGCTACGCCCCCGCGGATGTGGCCCTCCGGGTGGGCGAGTGGATGGACACGCGCCTCTCGGCCTCCGTCCGCGGCTCCCTGCCGTGGGTGGCCGTGGTGCTGGTGCTCGTCACCGTCCTCAGCGCACTCCAGGTGGCGAACTCCCGCCCCCTCACGGTGCTCCACCCCGCCTACCTGCTGCGCGGGGCGCCCACCTTCGCGCTCGGCGCACTGCTGGCCATTCCCGTGCTCCGGCTCGCGTGGCGCGCCCGCGGGCACCGGAGCCTCGACTCCGTGGAGACGCTGCGTTCCTCCTGGGAACCCGGCGCATTCGCCACGGCCTTCGCGATGGCGGCCATCTTCCTCCCGCTCCCGGCGGGCATGGTGCTCCAGACGGTGGGTATCGCCCTCGAGGACCCCGAGCTGGTGAGCGCCGCGAACGTGGCCGTCGCCAGCCCCACCGTGTGGTGGTACCCGCCGCTTGCCACCGCCCTGATCGGGGTGGGCCTGTGGGTGGCTGGCCTGGTGCGCGCCCGCCGCGGCGAGCAGGCACTCGGCCTCGTGGGCGCCCTCTTCCTCTCCGCTGCCGCGATCGAGCTCCTCGCCCTCCTCACGGGCCTGCCCGTCTCCCCCTCCATCGACGGCACCGCCGGCATCGGCCTCCTCACCGGCCTCGCCCTGCTCGTCGCGGCCCTCCTCCGGCGCGCGAATCCCGTTCCCGGCCTCCTGCTCGTGCTGCTCTCCCTCGTCTACCAGCACCGCCTTCTGGTCTCAGACCCGCTCACCGAGCTCGTCACCGTGGTGGGCCTGGGCGCCACCCTGTTCGGGCTCGTGTGGGAGGCCCTGACCGTATGGGAGTTCATCGACGGCGACTCCCCCGCCTTCCCCTTCCCCTCCCGCGTGCTGCTCTACCTCGCCGGAATCCTGCTCGGCGCCATCACGACGGCGTGGCTGGCCCTCACGCGTATGCGCGGCGGCGTCCTCGACACTGCCACCACCGCCGACTACGGCGACGGCCTCCTCGGCCTGCCCGCCTACGCGGCAGTCGCCGTGGTCATAGGCCTCGCCGGCGTCCGCGCCCTGCGTCGTGCTCCCGG
>CAZTOM010000326.1:0-2231 GCA_964615555.1 uncultured Actinomycetaceae bacterium | reverse complement strand
CCCTACGTGATCGAGCCCTCGGCCGGCCTCACCCGCTCCCTCATGACCTTCCTGGTGGACGCCTACCACGAGGACGAGGCCCCCAACACAAAGGGCGGCGTGGACACCCGCGTGGTGCTCCGCCTCGATCCGCGCCTCGCCCCCGTGAAGGCGGCGGTGCTCCCGCTCTCCCGCAACGAGCGCCTCTCGCCGGTGGCCAAGGACCTCGCGAGCGAGCTGCGGGAGTACTGGAACGTCGAGTTCGACGACGCCGGCGCCGTGGGCCGCCGCTACCGCCGCCAGGACGAGATCGGTACGCCGTTCTGCGTGACCGTGGACTTCGACACCCTGGACGACCAGGCCGTCACCGTCCGTGACCGGGACACCATGAGTCAGGAGCGCGTCTCCCTGGACCGGGTGCGGGGGTTCCTCGCGGATCGCCTGCCCCGCTGACGCCTGCTCCCAGGCACACCCACGGAAGGCCAGCCGATGCACGCAGGCCCCCACTCCGGCCACGGGCACACGCATGCCCACACAGCACCCCCGCTGGATCCGGCGCAGCGCCGCCGGGTCCGCGGGGTGCTCGCGGCCGTCACCCTTCCGCTCCTGCTCGCCACCCTGATTGGCCTGGTGTGGCTCTGGCCCCGCGGCGAGAGCCCCATCGGGTCCCTCCCCATCCGCGCGGAGGGAGCGGAGATCGCGGTGGCCGAGGTCACCCGGATCACCCCGCTCGATGCCTCCGGCGAACCCGTCACCGCCGAGCCCGGCCAACCGGACCCCGAACTCGATCCGTTCCTCGGTGCCGAGGTCCGCGGTCTCCTCACCTCCGGCCTCGGCACCGGCACCGAGGTCCCCATCCAGGTCCCCGGCGAGATCCTGGTCAACGGCCTCGATGTGGGCGATGAGATCCAGGTGATCTTCACCTCCGACGCCATGGGCACCGGCAGCCCCTACGTCTTCTACGATTTCGAGCGCGGCCCACCCCTCATCCTCCTCGCCCTCGCCTACCTCGCCGTGGTGGCCCTCGTGGCGCGCTGGCGCGGCCTCGCCGCCGTTCTCGGTCTCGGCGCATCCCTCGGCGTCACCGCCGTCTTCGTGCTCCCCGCCCTCATGGCTGGCTCCCCGCCGATCCCCGTGGTGGTGGTGGGCGCCTCCGCCATGATGTTCCTGGCCGTCTACCTGGCCCACGGGGTTTCGATCCGCACCACCACGGCCCTGCTTGGCACCTACGCCGGGCTCGTGATCACGGCCGTGCTCGGCTACATCGCGATCGGCAGCGCGGAGCTCACCGGCGCGCAGAGCGATATGAGCCTCGTCATCTCCACCGTCTTCCCGGAGCTCCGCCTGCGCGACCTCCTCCTGTGCGGCCTCATCATCGCCGGCCTCGGCGCCCTCAACGACGTCACCATCACCCAGGCCTCCGCCGTGTGGGAGCTCCACGCCGTCAACCCGAACCTGCCGCGCACCCGCCTGTGGTCCGGGGGCATGCGCATCGGCCGAGACCACATCGCCTCCACCGTCTACACCCTCGCCTTCGCGTACGTGGGCACCGCCCTGCCGATGCTGCTCGTGGCCTCCCTCATCGACCGCTCCTTCCTCGAGTTCCTCACCGCCGGCGAGATCGCCGAGGAGATCGTGCGCACCCTCGTCTCCTCGATCGGCCTCATCCTCGCCATCCCCATCACCACCGCACTCGCCGCCCTGCTCGTCCCCTCCGGCGACGGCGCCACTCCCGCCGTTACCGACGCCCCACCTGCCAGCCCGGCCCCCGCCGTCGCCCCCGACGGCGCCACTCCGGCTGGTACTGACGCCCCACCTGCCAGCCCGGCCCCCGCCGTCGTGCCCGCGCCTCGAGAGGACGTTCCCGCGGGAACGTCTCCGTCTCGCCCCGACGGCGCTCCTCCCGCTGGTACTGACGCGCCGGGTGCCAGCCTGGGTCCCGCCGTCGCCGACGAGGACGCCCCGGAACAGCGGAAGGCAGCGCGGGAGCGGTACCGGTCCGTGTGGGACGCGATCGAGGCGGACGACCCGTGGGAGGAACGATGAGGTTCGGAGAGGTCACGCTCGGGACGCCGGTGGTGCTCGCCCCCATGGCGGGCGTCACGAACCCGCCCTTCCGGCAGCTGTGCCGCGAGGCGGGGCTCGACGGGCTCCCGCAGGGCGCGGGGAGCGCGCCGAGGGAGGCGCCGCACGGGCCGTCGGGGCTGTACGTCGCCGAGATGGTCACCTCCCGCGCCCTGGTGGAGCGCACC
>CAZTOM010000325.1:0-2238 GCA_964615555.1 uncultured Actinomycetaceae bacterium | reverse complement strand
GCCAGTACCTCGCGCAGGGCGCGGGCGAGCTGGCCGTCGCGGCCGCCCTCGCTCCCTCCGTAGCGCTCGGCCCCGTAGGCCGTGGCAATCCGCCGCGCAGCGGCCGCGCCCCTGCGGCCCAGGACCTCCCGCGCCTCGAGGTGCTCGATGAGCGCCTCGGGGGTACGGGCCCGCGGCCCCGACCCCTCGGGGTCCTCGAGGAGGCCAAGGTCGAGGGCCGTCGCGGTGAACTCCATCCACGCGTTCTCCCCCGGGTGGAGGCCCCGCAGTACCGCGGAGGTGCGGCGGGCACGCTGGATACGGCGCACGAGGTGGGGCAGGGCGAGCACCACGAGCCCGGCGAGCACGAACAGCCACCACGGCCTGCCAGCATCCTCCGGCTCCGCGTCGGTCCCGTCCGGGGTGGTGGGGTCCGTATCGTCCGGGCCCTGGGGTCCCACCGGGTCGATCTCGAGGGCGTCGTCGGGGAGTTCGGGCGCCGGGGTGTCCACCACCGGCTCCTCCGGCTCCACGGGCTCGATACCCTCGGCGCGCAGGCCCGCCCCGCCCGGCGTGGGCTCGAAGGCGATCCACCCGATGTTCTCCACGTAGATCTCCGGCCAGGCGTGGAGTTCGCGGCCGAGCACGGGCACGGAGCCGCCCCCCTCCCAGCTGCTGGCGTATCCCACGGCGAGGCGGGTGGGCACCCCCAGGTGGCGTGCCATGACAGCGAACGTGGAGGCGTAGTGCACGCAGTAGCCGCGGCGCTCCTGCAGAAAGGACTCCATCACCGAGTAGGGGCCCTCCTCCACGCCGGGTGCGTACGGCGCCGCCTCGTCGTAGGTGAAGGCCCCGGAGAGGAAGAAGTCCTGCAGGGCGAAGCCAACGAGGAGCCGGTTGTCAAGGTCCCCCGCGAGGCTCTCGGCCTCCGCCGCGAGGGCGGGAGGGGCGGGGCTGGGCAGGTCCAGGTAGGGCTCGTACCCCGCCGGCACGTCCGTGCCGGGAGGGGCGATGCTGGTGGAGTAGGCGGGGAGCACGGTGGCGAGGTCCCGCAGCACCGGCTCGGCCACCATCGGCTCGGAGCGCGCCGTGTACTGGTCATCCCACCCCGTGGTCTGGGTCTGGGAGCGGGCCGTGTTGGAGGTGGCGTTCCACTCCCACTGCCGCGGGTCCAGGCCGGCCTGCACGTCCACGGCCTGGACCTGCGCCTGGGGCAGGGGCATCCAGGAGCTGACGAGCCCGCGGATGGTGACGGTGACCTCGCCGGGTGCGTAGTCGCCGTCGGAAGGGAGGGCCGCATCACCCGGAAGGAGGGCCGTGTCTCCCGAAAGGAGGGCCGCGTCTCCCGGGGGGACGGTGGAGCTATCCGGCTGCAGGGAGACCGCCGCCCGGGGGGTTTCGATGCCGAGCCCGGCGGAGCTGGGCTGGTCCTCGGGGAGCCAGCGCGTGCCGTCGTACTCGGAGAGGGTGGTGAGGTAGAAGCGGACGGGGCCCTCCTTGGTACTGGTGAACCGGAAGGCCTCGGTGGTGCCGCGGTTGTTGAGATCGTTACCGAGGGCCACCATCACGTCCGGCACCATGCCGGAGGTGGGGCCCACCATGATGGCCTCGTTCCACACGCGGTCCCGGGAGGGGGGCGCGGCCCCCACGGCGGCCCACGCCACCACGCCTGCGGTGGCGAGGACGGCGATGCCGCGCCAGGAGGGCCGCGGGGAGCGCACCCACACGAGGAGGGCCAGGAGGAGGCCGGCGCCGATCATCATGCTCGCGCCCATGCGGGTGGTGGTGATCGCCGGGGGGATAAGGAGGAGGAGGGCGGGAGGGATCCCGGCGGGGAGGGCGTCCTCGAGGGCCGAGTGGAGCAGGACCGTGATGATCGCGCCCACCAGGATCAGCAGGAGGAGGACGTCCTGGAGCGCCCCACCCACCGGCATGGGGGGCACCCCGGCGAGGACCTCCAACTGGACGTTGCGCAGCATGGGGAGGGTCTCCTCGCGCCACAGCCCCGCCCGGCCGGTGTCCAGGAACCACACGAACCAGACGAGCGCGCCCGCAAGGATCCCGGCGATCGCCGCCACCTCCCGGCGCCGGGGCCAGATGGCCCGCACGCCGGTGGCCGTGAGGAGGGCGGCCCCGCAGATCCAGGTGGCCACCAGCACCCAGCCGCCGGTCTCGAGGATGGTGCCGAGCCCCCACAGCACGTAGGCCCACAGCCCGGTGAGCACGAGGGCCTCGCGCAGGACGCGGCGCGCCCCCTCG
>CAZTOM010000324.1:0-2251 GCA_964615555.1 uncultured Actinomycetaceae bacterium | reverse complement strand
GGCGTTGCCGAAGTTCGTGGGGCTGACACTGGTGGGATCGCTGGTGTGGAACACCCTGCTCGTGGGAGCGGGCTACATCCTCGGCGAGAACTGGCACGCCGTGGAGCCCGCCCTGGACTGGTTCAAGTACGTGGTGGTCGCCGTGGTGGTGGCCGGGGTGTTCTGGTACGTGGTCTCGCGCCTGCGCTCGAGGCGGAACGCTGCGGCCGAAGGTGATGGGCTAGGTGTGGCCGAGGGTGATGGGCAGGGTGCGTCCGTTGGTGAGCGTGACGGCGCGGGTCCCGAGACCAAGAACGCCGGAAGCGCGTTGGGGCGGGATGGCGAGACCGGAAGCTTCGAAAGCAGGCCCGCGGGTGGCTCCGGCAGCAGGCCGACCGGCGAGACGGACCGCCCCCAGGGCTGAATTTGGACACTTGACCCGCATGACGTGGCCACTCGGCCCCCAGTGCGCGGTGCGCGGGAGAGGTTGTCCGCTAACACCACACCAACCGCTCCCCGCCCGGACCCGTCCTGAGCCAATCCCGGTGGCGCTACGCCGAGCGCGGAAGGCCGGGGATCGCTCAGGAACCGTCCAGAACGCTCGGGTAGCCTGAAAAACATGACCGTCGTACTGCAGAAGGCCATCTCCCCCGCGCATGTCCAGGCATTCCTCAAAGAAGGGTACGACCGCATCGCCGGATACGTGGTGCGCGCCGGAGAAGTCTCCAATGTGACCGACGTGGCGGCCCTCCGCCGCCTGCACCACACCGACTACGAGGGCTCCCCCTTCCCCGCCGAAGGCCCGCTCCACGTCCTGCACGTGGACCGCTCCCCCTCCTGGCAGCTCACCCCCGCCACCCGCATCACCGAGCGGGACGTGATGAGCACCTCCGGGACCGTGGACGTGGGTGAGCAGCTCGTGGAGCTCTTCTACCTGGACCACACCCGGATCACGCGGGGCGCACGCCTCTGGAAGTTCGAGGACGGCGCCGACCCAGAGCTCGTGGCCACCTACTTCGGCCCGGTGCACGGATGGCAGGTCCACGCAGAGGACAACCGGATGGTCCGCGCCACCCCCACCCCGAGCACAGGTTCGCTCGTGGTCTTGAAGGACAAGGCATTCGTGGCGGACGTCCAGTCCGGCGATGACGGCGTTCCCACCTCGATCACCGCGGTTGCGCCTATCGAGCCTCCGCAGGAGCTCGGCTTCGAGCACCTCGAGAACGGTGCCTGGGTCAAGGAGACCACCCACGCGGACGTGACGGCGCTCTTCGAGGTCCGCGTGACGGCCACGTGGAACCAGCACCCCGTGCTGCTCGTCCACAACTTCAAGCTCGCCGACGGCCGACCCGTCTCCCGCGTGGTCTCCGCCGCGCGGCACTGGGAGCTGGCCCGGGATGCGGGCCTCAAGGAAGTTGAGCTCGGCGTCTGGGAGGCCACCGTGCCCTCCGACGAGGTGAAGAACATCCAGCCGCAGGAGGTCGCCGCGCAGCCTTGGATGACCCCCCAGCAGCGCGAGCGCGTGGCCCGCGCCCAGGAGGCCAGCCGCCAGAACGTGCTCAAGGACGGTCCGGTGGGCGCGTTCGGGCAGCCCGCCGCAGGCCAGCAGCCGGCAGGCCCGGGGCAGCCGGCAGGTCAGGGCCAGCAGGCAGCCGGGCAGGCTGGCGCCGCCCCGAGCGGTCTGGGCCTTCCCAGCCTCAGCACCGATCCGGCCTCGGCCGGCACCATGCAGCCGCAGCCCGGCCAGCCGCAGGCTGGCCAGCCCGGCGGCTTCGCTCCGGCGCAGGCGGGCGGCCCCCAGATCACGGGACTGCAGCCAGCTCCGGGCACCCCGGACACGGGGCTCAACTCCCCCGCCCACGTGGCGCTCTACCAGCGCATCGCGCAGGGCGTGCTCCCCCACATCCCGCAGGGCGCCAAGGAGACCCGGGTGATGTGCAACGCGCTCGGGAACGTCATGGAACTCTCCGCGCAGTCGATCATGCAGGACGGCAAGCCCGCCCCCGTCCCCACGGTGTCCCAGGACGCCGCGAAGGCCTTTGGCGAGCTCCGCGCGCTCTCCGCCCAGTCCGAGGAGGGCGCCTGGTTCTCCGCCCTCGTGATCCTCACCGCCGAGGGCAAGCTCACGCTCAACTTCAACCGCAGCGCCCAGCCCCACTTCCAGCGGATCATCACCGCCGAGATGCTGCGCGTGGAGCGCGAGCGCTTCCCCCGCGACGAGTGGCCCCAGTGGTTCACCCAGCTCGAGGACGAGACCACCGAGTAGCTCCGG
>CAZTOM010000323.1:0-2264 GCA_964615555.1 uncultured Actinomycetaceae bacterium | reverse complement strand
AATCTCGGCCCTCGGTCAGCGCGCGTAGCTGGAACAGAAGGGTCGTGTGCGGCTGTCAAGCCAGCCCCTCTCCGGCGCCCTCACCCTGGACGATGTGACCGGTGAGAAGTCCGCGTGGGACACCCTCATCTGGTTCGCCATCATCCTCACGCTCGCGAGCTTCCTGAACTCCCTCGGGTTCATCCCCTGGGCCTCCGGCCTCATGGCGGAGCGGGTGTCCGGGATGAACTGGGTGGTGGCCTTCCTGGTGCTGATCCTCGTGTACTTCTACTCGCACTACTTCTTCGCCTCGCTCACCTCCCACGTGGCCGCGATGTACGCCGCGTTCCTCGGGACCGCGATCGCCGTGGGCGTGCCGCCGCTCCTGGCCGCCATGACCTTCGGATTCCTCTCCTCCTACTTCTCCACCCTCACCCACTACGGAGGTGCGGCCCCCACGCTGCTCTTCGCACAGGGATACTTCTCGGTGAAGGAGTGGTGGATCAAGAACTTCATCATGTCCATCCCCAACCTGCTCATCTGGGTGGGCCTCGGATCGATGTGGATGAAGATCCTGGGAGCGTGGTGATGTCATGACGATCGACCTGTTCTCGTTGCGCTGCTTCGTGGCCGTGGCCGAGACGCAGCACTTCGGGAACGCCGCCCGCGCCCTGTTCGTCTCCCAGGCCCAGCTCTCCAAGCGCATCCGCGACCTGGAGTCCGAGCTCGGTGCCGTCCTCCTCGAGCGCACCACGCGCAGCGTGGGGCTCACCGAGGTGGGGGCCGAGGTCCTGGTGGAGGCCCGCCAGGTCCTCTCCCACATCTCCGCGATGGAGGAGAAGGCGCGCCGCGCGGTCCGCGGTGAGATCGGAACGCTCGCACTCGGAGTGGTGGGCTCGGTGACCTTCACCCTCCTCCCGAGGATCATGAGGGTCCTGCGCCAGGAACTCCCCGGGGTGGACGTCTCCATCCGGGCGGAACTCCTCACCCCCGAGCAGGAGCGGATGCTCCACGGCCACGAGATCGACATGGGGATCCTGCGCCTGCCGGTCCGCTCCTCCGGGCTGACCTGGCGGGTCATCGACCGGGATCCGCTCATGGCGGCCGTGCCCCGCGACCATCGGCTCGCCCGACTGGACGAGCCCGTGGACGCGACGGAGTTCCGGGACGAGCCCATGGTGATCTACCCGCGGACCTCCGGGTCCGTGGTGGGGGAGGCCGTGGTGCGGCAGTGCGCGCGGGCCGGATTCGAACCCAACGTGGCCGTGGAGGTGACCGACACCTCCACCATGCTGGGGCTCGTCTCCGCCGGCATCGGAATCGCACTCGTGCCGAGCTCCGCGAGCCGTCTCGCCGTTGAGGACGTGGTCATGCGGCAGATCCGCCACCCCGAGATGGTGGAGATCGCCGTGGCCTGGCGGGAGAACGACACCTCGCCGCTCCTGCGCAGCTGCCTCTCAGCACTCCGGGAGTCTGGGACGTTCCTGGAGCCCGGACCACCCCCCGCGTAGCAGTCCCGACCACCCACCCACCCGAACGACAACCCACCCGGGGCGAGTCGCCGTCGTCGGCGAACCCCCACACAGACGCACCCGAAACGACCAAGACAAGGAACACCATGAAGATCACGAAGATCGAAGCGATCCCCTTCTCCATCCCCTACACGCACCCGCTGCACTTCGCCTCCGGTGCGCAGTACACCGCCAACCACATCCTCGTGCGCGTGCACGGCGAGGACGGCGTGATCGGCTCCGCGGAGGCGCCGCCGCGGCCCTACACCTACGGCGAGACGCAGGCCGGAATCAAGGACGTGGTGGAGAACGTGTTCGCCCCGGACCTCGTGGGCCTGGACGTGCTGGACCGCGAGAAGGTGGTGGCGAAGATGAACCGCACGGTGGACAACCCGTGCGCCAAGGGTGCCGTGGACATGGCCATCTGGGACGTGATCGGCAAGACGCTGAACACGCCCGTCACCAAGCTGCTCGGCGGGTACACGGACCACATGCGGGTCTCCCACATGGTGGGCTTCGACGAGCCGGCCAAGATGGTGGACGTGGTGCGCGAGTACCGCGAGAAGTACGGGATCGACGTCTACAAGGTGAAGGTGGGCCGCAAGCCCTACCAGCTGGACGTGGAGGTCTGCCGGGCGCTGCGCGAGGCCTTCGGGGACGAGATCGAGCTCTACATCGACGGCAACCGCGGCTGGACCGCCTCCGAGTCCGCCCGCGCGCTCGAGGAGATGTCCGACCTCGGCCTCACCCTGGCCGAGGAACTCAACCCCGCCG
>CAZTOM010000322.1:0-2272 GCA_964615555.1 uncultured Actinomycetaceae bacterium | reverse complement strand
TCTTCTTGTCAAGGCGCTCCTCGAACGTGGACACCCACGTCCCGGAGCGCCCCTCCACGGTGAATGTCACCCCGGACGCCACGAGCTCTTCGTTCAGTTCGGTGGCACGCTCCCGGCACGCCTCCGCGTCCTTCCCGGTGGTGCGCATCTCCCGCTCTGCGAGCTCGTCAATCTCGGCCAGCAGGTCGAGCCGACCATAGATCGTCACCGACCGACGGGTGGGACGCACCCCACCGATCCACGCGGCGAGGTCGAACGCCTGAGCGTCCTTTGACTTGGAGAGCGCCGCCACGGACTCCTCGGAGGGGGCGGGGTTCGCGTCGTCCGTCACGGTCTCAATGTCATCGTCAGGGGTCACGGCCTCACCGACCGAGACCTCGTTGATCTTTGCCACGGGTTCACTCCAACTCTCGCGGGTTCACGGGACGTGCTCCCCCGCCGCCGGGAACCCGTGCGAAAGCGGCGGCGGGGGAGGGTTGAGGGGGTTAGGCGGCGGCGACGACGGCCTGGTAGGCCATCTGCCCGGTGGGCGCGAGGGTGATCGCGCGCTTGATGTAGCCGGTGCGGCTGGACGGGGGCTTAGGCCAGTCCGTGGTGAACTCAAACCCGTCCACCACGTCCCCGGCGGCGAAGCCCTCGGTGTGCTTCTGGCCCTCACGCTCGTACAGCCAGATGACCGCGCCCTTCTCCTTGAACAGATCCCACGCCACATCCTCAGCGGCGTCGGGCGTGCCGTCCTCATCGAGGTAGCGGAACAGGGTGATCGACCCGGCGTAGTTCGAGGAGCCCAGCACGACGCCGTTGCCGACCGCGCAGAGCTCCTTCTCGTCCATCGTGTCGGAGTCCGTGGGGCCGAGGCTGTAGTCCGAATGCATGACCTTGCATGAGATGTCGATCCCGGCGTCCAGTTCGGCCACAGTGGGCGCGGCAGGATCGGCGGGGGCAGTGGTGAGGGCGACCAGCTTGATGCGGCCGTCCGCGAGAACCTTAGGCATAGGTGCTCACTCCTTCTCGGTTGCGGCCTTCGTGGCCTTGGTGGTGCCGCTGGTCGCGGCCTTCTCCGCCGCCTTCTGGCGGGGGGTCTTGGAGAGGTTCGGGCCGAGCCGTGGGTGTCCGATCCAGTGCTCCGGCACGTAGCGGGGGATCTTCTCCCCGGTGGTCTTGTCGTAGGCAGGCACGAGCGCCATCAGTCCTCCTGGAGGGGTTGGATGAGCAGGTCGAACAGCTCGACCGCGTAGACGGGGTGGGAATCGGTCGCCTCCTCCACGGTGTTCCGCGAGGCGGCCACCGTCTGGGAGTCGAAGTGGGTGATGGTCACGTGCGCCCCATCGGCGGTGAACGTGGACGGCATCAGTCCCGGAGTCAGCTCGTCGCGCACCAGCCCCGCGAGCACCCGCGCCTCACCAGCACGCCGCCCCACCGCCGTCACCCGCATCTCGATACGGCCAGCGGAACACCCGCCCACCGTCTCCGAGCCACGGTCACGGGTCGAGTTCGGGCCCCACACGTACACGCACGGCACCGGCAACCCGGTCGGGTCCGTGTCCGCCACCGGGACCGCCAGGACAGCAGCGAGCCGGTCCACAACCGCCTCGTACAGGTCCACGCTCATCTGGGGAACAGCTCCTCAGCGAGGTCCGCCAGCGCCTTCTGGAAGCGGGGAACCTCCGCATCCAGCGCGCCACGCGGATCTGGCACGGTGCCACCACCGGGCTGCACCCCACCACCGAAGTAGGCGATGTTCGCGAGCGAACCAACCTGCCCCGGACCGCGCGTGGGACCGATCTCGGCGGTGTAGCCGTCGTTCACGAGGTCGTATGAGATCCCGCGCGCGACGGGAGCGAACCACGCGGAGGACTTCATCTCCTCCACCATCTGGTCCTTGATGTTCGTCGCGCCCCGCTTCACCACCGGCTTCACATGGCGGGCAAGACGGGAGTCCACCTGCCGCATGTCGGCGGCGAACTCGCGAACCTGCGCACCTCGGACATGTCGATCTCGACGCGGGTCACGGGGCCACCTCCCGCACGTTCGTGATCTCGTCCACCAGGAGCCGCTGGGAGGTCTGGTGGGACTTCTCATGCAGGCCAGCGACCCGGAAAACGTCACCGACCGCGTGCGGCATGTACGGGGAGGCGAGGATCTCCACGAGGTCGCCGTTCTCGAACGGGCCAGCCGTGACGGGCACGTGCACGTGGTAGCGCTGCACCACCACGGTGCCGCCCGCCAGCTCGCGGTCTCCCTCGGCCTGGCGGATGCGCTGATCTCCCCG
>CAZTOM010000321.1:0-2282 GCA_964615555.1 uncultured Actinomycetaceae bacterium | reverse complement strand
CTGGCCCGGTTGCGGTCAGAGGTGGACAAGCTGCGGAAGGACAACGAGTTCCTGAAAAAAGCTGCGGCCTTCTTCGCGAGGGATCAGACGCGGTGAGTGCATACGAACTGATCGAGGCGGAGAAGGCGAACCCAGGGCGCGAGATGACCGTGGTGGACATGGTGGACCTGCTGGGAGTGTCCTCCTCGGGGTACTACGACTGGCGGGCCCGCAGGGAGAATCCCGGAGCCCGGCAGCGGCGGCGCCAGGAACTGACCCGTGAGATCCGGGAGATCCACGCGGCTTCGGATGGTGTCTACGGTGCTCCCCGGATCCACGCGGAACTACGGGAGCGAGGATGGCACGTGTCCCGGAAGACCGTCGCGAAGGTGATGCGGGCCTGCCATATCCAAGGGATCTCACCGCGCCCGTGGGTGCTCACCACGACCCCCGGCGAGAGCCCGGCGATCCACCCGGACCGGGTCGGGCGTGCCTTCGATCGCGGCCGTTTGGACGCTGTGTGGGTCTCCGACATCACCTACCTGCACACCGGTGAGGGCTGGCTCTACCTGGCGGCCATTCGGGATGCCTGCTCACGGCGCGTGCTCGGCTGGGCGATCGCCGACCACCTGCGCACCGACCTCGTCCTAGACGCCGTGAAGATGGCCGTATCAACCCGGGGCGGGAACCCGCACGGGGTCATCCTGCACGCGGACCGCGGCACCCAGTACACCTCCCACGAGCTGGCCACCTACGCCACATCGGCCCACATCCAACTGTCCGTGGGCGCCACCGGAGTCTGCTGGGACAACGCCATGGCCGAGTCCTTCTGGGCCACCCTGAAACTCGAGTACTACAACCGGCACAGCTGGCCCACCAAAGCCGCCGCGCGCGCCGGCGTCGGGACCTGGATCACCCGCTACAACACCCAACGCCGCCACTCCGCCCTCGGAATGATGGCTCCACTACAGTACGAACTACTCCAACACAGCGGCCACAAGAAAGCCGCATAAACCATGTCCGCCAAAACGGGGCAACCCCACTCGTCGCCCGCGAGGCACCGAGCCCTCGGGATGTCCCCGGTGGCGCGCACCTCGACGTCGAAGCGCTCGATTCGCGGGTAGTCGGGGCCGGTGACGTCGAGGAAGAGCTGGGGTTCGTCGTCGAAGGTGCGCAGGCCGCCGGCCATCTCGTAGGAGATCACGTAGGTTTCCCGCGAGGAAGTGAGCGGATTGTCGGGGTCGCCGATGCGCAGTTTCCGCGCGGTGTTGCCGTCGCGGCCGCGTTCGTTGGTCTCTTCGTACTGCGTGGGTGCCCCCGTGGGGCTCGAGATCTGGACGTTGCGGATGTCCTAGCGTGCCTCCTGTGTCGGGTCAAGATCCCATGGCTCGCCGGTGGTGATGCCGAACACAATGCCCCGTCGTCCCTCGGCACCAAAGTCCCAATCCAGTTCGTAGGTGACCTCGATCACCCCGTCGGCGCGGACATCGTAGGTCACGCCCAGGTGGCGTACCGACTCGGCTGCGGCATGGGCGGGGGTGGTGAACGCAGGCATCAGGAGGATTGCCAGCGCGAGGATCATCCGGAGAACACGCATGGGATCGACGATAGGGGCAAGCCGGCTCGGACTCCCAACGAACGGATGACCGCTGGTTGCTTCCAATGCGACATTGCCTGGGCCTCAGGGGTGAGGAAGTCTCGCTGGAGGCCACCAGCGGTCACGAGGGCGTGAGATCTGGTCGGTGGCAACGCCAGGCCGACAATGAAATAAACGTCAATCCAAGGTCAGAGCCCTCAGGTAACCGCTATTGTACGGTCCATGAACCAGCTAAGTGCGACCAAGGGGTCTCGCGGTGCCTCGCCCGTCAAAGAGGTAAGCCACGGCAAAGCGGTCATGGTTTTGCTCATCGGCACACTGTTTCTCTCAGGCACGCCGCTATGGGTAAAAGCTGCAAACATGGACCCTGCGACGCAGGCGTTCCTCCGCGTCTTCATGGGCTTCCTGATCCTCCTTCCTTTCGGCTTGAACGAGATTCGCAAGAAGCAGACACTCCCGCGCAAGGGAATTCTGCTCGCTGTGGCCTCTGGCTTGTTCCTTGGTATCGACTTCGTCGCCTGGAACTACTCGATCTTCCTGATTGGTTCAGGCGTGGCAGCAATTCTGCTGAACCTTCAGGTCGTGATCGTTCCGATGCTGTCGGCGGTCGTTGACAAATTTAGGCTGCCGAAGTCCTTCGCAATCATTCTGCCGATCATGATCGTCGGTGTTCTCTTCACCGGTGGTGTTTTCGAGCCGTCCGGCG
>CAZTOM010000320.1:0-2325 GCA_964615555.1 uncultured Actinomycetaceae bacterium | reverse complement strand
GCGAGTGAACCGGCACCGTAGGTCTCTGTGGCGCCCCGTTCGCGCGTTATCTCCGTGCCGGGCGTCCGGGCATCGCCACGTATCCCAGCGCTGCCGCACGTCCCCCCGCCTGAGACTCGTCCCCAAGAGCTAAGCCGATACTCAGATCCCTAAGGACCGTCTCATTTCCTTTTACTTGGGGCTTCATGCGTTCTCGGTTTGATAGTTGCATCAGACAGGAACGAACAAGGAGTTCGAGATGACCACCAAGACTTCCACCAAGTGGATCGTGACCGGAACCCTCGCCACCATGGCCGCCGTTGGCGTGGCCGGTGCCGCGAACGCGGACGACCGCACGGACACCGACGTTCGCTCCGCGAACCTCACCGCGCAGTTCTCCGCGAACACCCTGGGCGCCAAGGTCAACCAGGCCGCACTCACCTCCCGCCCCACCGATGTGGATCCGGCCGCCCTTATCGAGGCGATGCCCCGCATCCAGACCTGGGTGAAGGAGCGCCTGCTGGCCACCGGCATCTGGGTGGAAGGCCAGTCCGCGATGTCCGCCGTCTCCGCCATCTCGGCGCAGTCCGCCGTCTCAGCCCAGTCGGCGCAGTCCGCCCAGAGCGCGCCGTCCCCGGTGTCCCCGCAGTCCCCGAACAGCCCGCAGTCGCCGGCGAGCCCGTACTCCCCGCCCTCCCCCGCGAGCCCCTACTCCGCCCCGTCCCCGGTCTCCCCGCAGACCCCGCCGTCGCCACCCAGCCCGTACTCCGCTCCCTCCCCGGTGAGCGCGTACTCGGCCCCGTCCCCGGCCTCGGCTGACTCTGCGTGGTCCGCGCCGTCCGCCGATTCGGGCGACTGATCCACTCCTCCCAGCGAGGCCGGTCCAGAGGGCAGGACCGGCCTCGCGCCATTTAACGAACCACCCGGTCAACCGCCAACCACATCCCGCCGCCAACACGTCCCCCGCCAACCGCGCCCGCCATCCACGCCCACCACGCCGTCCGCCACCCCCCACCCCCGCGCCGCGCCCCCCGGGGCCCCCCCCCCCCCCCCCCGCGCGGCCCCCCCCCCCGGGGCCCCCCCACCCCCGATCCGCTGCCCCACACCCACACTGGCCCTATGGTGTGAGCATGGCCACACACCTCGCCCCCAACTACTCCCCCCTGGACGTCACGCTCGCCACAAGCGAGGGCTCCTGGGTCACGGACACGGACGGAAAGCGCTACCTCGACTTCCTCTCCGCCTACTCCGCGGTGAACTTCGGGCACCGCAACCCGCGCCTGGTCGCAGCCGCCAAGGAGCAGCTCGACCGCCTGGACCTCACCTCCCGCGCCTTCCAGCACGAGCTCATGGACCCGTTCGCAGCGGAACTCACCGAGCTGACCCGGACCGAGATGATGCTGCCCATGAACACGGGCGCCGAAGCCGTGGAGACGGCCATCAAGGCCGCCCGGCGCTGGGGCTACCTCTCCAAGGGCGTCCCGGAGAACTGCGCGGAGATCATCGTGGCCGAGGACTGCTTCCACGGCCGTACCTCCACGATCATCTCCTTCTCCACCGATCCCACCGCGAAGGACCACTTCGGCCCCTACATGCCCGGCTTCGTCACCGTCCCGTACGGTGACGCCGCCGCCGTCGAGGCCGCGATCACCGAGCACACCGTCGCGGTGCTCGTGGAGCCCATCCAGGGTGAGTCGGGCGTCATCATCCCGCCCGCCGACTACCTCCCCCGCCTGCGCCAGCTCACCCAGGACGCCAACGTCCTCCTCGTGCTGGACGAGATCCAGTCCGGCCTCGGCCGCACCGGCCACCTCCTCGACCAGTGGCGCGTCGGCGCGACGGCGGACCTCACCACCCTCGGCAAGGCCCTCGGCGGCGGGCTGCTCCCCGTCTCCGCGGTGGTCGGCCGCGCCGACGTCCTCGGCCTCCTCACCGCCGGCACCCATGGCTCCACGTTCGGCGGCTACCCGGTGGCGTGCCGCGTGGGCCTCGAGGTGGTCCGGATGCTCGCCGAGGGCGAGTTCCTCGGCCGCGTCGTCGAGCTCCAGGGCCACTTCGCCGAGCGCCTCGACGCCCTCACCAGCGAAGGCCTCGCCAAGGAGGTGCGCCATGTGGGCCTGTGGGCCGGCCTCGACGTCGCCCCGGACCTCGGCCGCACCGGCCGCGAGGTCTGCGAACGCCTCAAGGACCGCGGTGTCCTCGCGAAGGAGACGCACGGCTCCACGCTGCGCCTCTCCCCGCCGCTCACCGTCACCCACGAGGAGCTCGACCAGGCACTGGACGCGCTCGCGGACTCCCTGCGCGCCTAGCCTTCCCGACGGCGAACCCCGCCGCGCGCCGTCGCCC
>CAZTOM010000319.1:0-2325 GCA_964615555.1 uncultured Actinomycetaceae bacterium | reverse complement strand
TGGAGAACTTGTAGCCCTTCGTGTAGTCGAACTTTTCCACCGCACGGATCAGGCCGAGGTTGCCCTCCTGGATCAGGTCCAGGAACAACATCCCCCGGCCCGTGTACCGCTTGGCAAGCGAAACCACCAGGCGCAGGTTCGCCTCCAACAGGTGGTCCTTCGCATTCTGGCCATCAGCCGCGATCCACATCAGCTCCCGCTTGAGCTGACGATCCATCCCGTCACCCTCGGCCCCCAGCTTCTCCTCGGCGAACAAACCCGCCTCGATCCGCTTGGCGAGCTCCACCTCCTGCTCCGCGTTCAGCAGGGCCACCTTGCCGATCTGCTTCAGGTAGTCCTTCACCGGATCAGCCGTGGCACCCGCCTGCGTCACCTGCTGAACCGGCTCATCAGCATCATCCGAGTCCGACACCACAAAACCGGTGTCCTCGGACTTCTCGCCGTCCTTGGCGGCCGCCTTCGACGACGACGCCCGGCTCTTCCTGGCCGTCCCGGTGGGTGCGGGGTCGTCTTCGTCCTCGGACTCGTCGGCCTCCTCGTCGTCCTCATCCTCGGATTCGTCCTCGTCCTCGGACTCGTCGGCGTCGTCCGACTGCTCGTCGTCCTCCTCGAGTTCTTCGTCGTCCTCGATCTCCTCGTCAGCGAGTTCCTCGGGGGCGCCCTCGGGCTCGGGCTCCTCCACCTCGTCATCCGCATCCGGATCGGCGCTCGTGGTGGGCTCCACCTTCTCCTCTGCAACGGGCTTGGCCGCAGGCTTCTTCGCGGCCGGCTTACGCCGAGAGCGGGTGGCAGGCTTCTTCTCTTCGGCGGCGGGCGCCGTCTCCTCTGCAGCGGTCTCCCCCGCAGGCTTCTCTGCGGCCTTGGCGGTAGTGGCAGCAGGCTTGCGCCGGCTGCGCGTGGCGGGCTTCTTCCCCTCGGCAGCGGGAGCCGCCTCCGCGGCAGCCGTCTCGGCGGCCGCAGCGCTCGTGCCCCGAGCAGAGCCAGTCTTTGCCGAACCAGTCTTTGCCGAACCGCTCTTGGCTGAACCGGACTTGGCCGAACCGGTCTTGGACGTACCAGCCGTGGTGGTGCCACCCGACTTCGCGGACGCACCACTCGACTTCGCGGTCGTACCCGACTTCGCGGTGCTCGGCTTCGTCGTGCGCGCGGTCTTCTTCTCGGCCGTGGTCTTGGCAGGCGCGCTCGTCGCAGTCACCTCTTCTGCCGTCTCTGCGGCAGTCTTCTCAGCGGTGGTCTTGGTGGCCGTACGTGACCTGGGGGCCGTCTTCGTGCCTGCGGAGGACCGCGCCCCAGTGGACGTGGTGGTGGTCTTGGACCCTGACTCTGCCGAAGACTTCTTCGCCGCTGTCCCCTTCTTGTTGGTCGTCGTGGAGGACTTCGAGGAAGTTGTGGACACGGATCACCCTTCATACGCGGGGAGGAAAACTTCAGAATGCGGCTTCGGCCGGTGCCTAACAATTATAATCCATCGGCGGCCCGCCGCACCCCGCCCGGCCGGTCCCCTGACCGGCAGAGGGCGGAACCATGTACAACGTCCCAGGCAGCGAACTTGTTCCCTACGGGGTGCGCGCGTGCTCGCGGCACCCACTCCTGCGGGTCCGGCCCGCGGCCTGGGACGTGGTATCAGAGAAGTGTCCTACTCCTCGAATGCAGACGGATCGGGGCACGTGCAGGCAAGGTTGCGATCACCCCAGGCGCCATCGATCCGGCGGACGGGGGGCCAGTACTTGTCCACCACGGCCTCCTCCACGAGGTGGTGGGCCTCCCCCTCCTTCTCCAGCGACCACGCACCCGGATAGGCAGCAACCCGCCGCTCATAGGGGTGATCCCACTCGTCCGCCGTCACGTGGCGGGCCGTGTGCGGAGCGTTCACCAGCGGGTTGTCCGCGGCCGGCCAGAAGTCGTCGGCCACCTGCTGGGCCTCGGCCCGGATCGTGAGCATCGCCGCCGCGAAGCGGTCGAGCTCCTCCAGGTTCTCCGATTCGGTGGGCTCCACCATGAGCGTCCCGGCCACCGGGAAGGACATGGTGGGGGCGTGGAAGCCGTAGTCAATGAGCCGCTTCGCCACGTCGTCCACGGTGATCCCCGTCTTGGCGCGCAGCTCACGCAGGTCCACGATGCATTCGTGGGCCACCCAGCCGCCCTCGCCCCGGTAGAGGATGGGCAACTCCTCCCCGATCCGGGAGGCAAGGTAGTTGGCGCCGAGCACCGCCGCCGCCGTCGCAGAGCGCAGCCCGTCCGCCCCCAGGAGCCGGATGTAGGCCCAGGAGATCGGCAGGATCGAGGCGGATCCGTGCGGTGCCGCGGACACGGCCCCGTCCTCCC
>CAZTOM010000318.1:0-2329 GCA_964615555.1 uncultured Actinomycetaceae bacterium | reverse complement strand
CGTCCCGCAGAGGCGGGCCCCCTGACGGGTGGGACGGAAACGGAAGGGAGGCGTCGTCGTCGGGGGAGAAGGGCGGCAGCCCCGGATGAGGCGACCCTTGCGGCGGAGGCCGAAGCGCGCGCCGCCACGGGCGAGATCCCGCAGGTGGGCGCGGACGGGATGCCGGTGGACGGCGGCGCGGTGCCGGGAGGGGCCACTGGCGGGCTGGGCGCGGACGGGGTGCCCGTGGAGGGCGACGGCGGCAGCGGGAACGAGGAGGCACGATGACGGCGCTCGTGACGGCGCGCGGGGTGGCGCGGACGTTCCAGTCGAAGGCGGGGGAGGTGCATGCCGTGCGCGGCGTGGACCTCGAGGTGAACCCCGGTGAGCTGGTGGTGGTGCAGGGACCGTCGGGCTCGGGGAAGACCACGCTGCTGAACCTGCTGGGTGGGCTGGACCGGCCGACGTCGGGGACGATCACGCTGGAGGACGGCCGCGAGCTCACCGCGCTCTCGGACGTGGAGCTGGACGAGGTGCGGCGCGACTACGTGGCGTTCATCTTCCAGAGCTTCGGGCTGATCTCGGTGCTCTCCGCCGCTGAGAACGTGGAGATTCCGCTGCGGATGGTGCGGACGGCGCCGGATGAGCGCCGGGAGAGGGTGGCGCGGGCGCTCGAGGACGTGGGGATCGCGCGGCACGGGCACCAGCGGCCCGCCGAGCTCTCCGGCGGACAGCAGCAGCGCGTGGGCGTGGCCCGGGCGCTCGTCTCCGCGCCGCGGCTGCTGCTCGCGGACGAGCCGACGGCGCAGTTGGATTCGCGGACCGCGGCCCAGATCATGGACCTGCTGATGGACCTCGCGGACACGCGGGGGCTCGGGATGCTCGTGACCACGCACGATCCGGCGATGGCCGCGCGCGCCCACCGGGTGCTGCACCTGGAGGACGGGCTGCTGGTGGGGTGAGGGGCTGGAGGCTGAGGGGCTATCGGAGGAGGCGAGGCTCACGCATCGGGCCGGGCAGCGATACGCGTGACGCAGCGCACGCATCGCCTGCACCAACGGTGCGCGTAGAATCGTGCACGCCCTGACGGCGTGGCGCCTGCCCCAGGTGGGGCCGCGGCACCACCGCGCGCCACGCACCAGCCCGGCGCCCGGATACCCACACGAATCGAGCACACATGCCCCAGCGCACGGACCTGCGCAATGTCGCGATCGTCGCCCACGTTGACCACGGCAAGACCACCCTGGTGGATGCCATGCTGTGGAGCTCCGGCGCGTTCGGCGAACACGCGCACGTGGAGGAGCGTGCGATGGACTCGGGGGACCTGGAGCGGGAGAAGGGCATCACGATCCTCGCCAAGAACACGGCGGTGCACTACCGCGGCCCGGCCGCGCAGGCCGCCGGGGAGCCGGACGGCATCACCATCAACGTGATCGACACCCCCGGCCACGCCGATTTCGGCGGCGAGGTGGAGCGTGGCCTGTCCATGGTGGATGGCGTGGTGCTGCTGGTGGACTCCTCGGAGGGCCCGCTGCCGCAGACCCGGTTCGTGCTTCGCAAGGCGTTGGCCGCCCGCCTGCCGGTGGTGCTGGTGGTAAACAAGGTGGACCGCGGTGATGCACGGATCACGGAGGTGGTCCAGGAGACCACGGACCTGCTGCTGAACCTCGCGAGCGACCTCTCGGATGAGATGGATGCGGCGGGGGAGGAGACCCCGCTCACGGACGCCGCGGGCAACCCGCTGCCGGAGCTGGACCTGGACTCGATCCTGGACCTGCCGGTGGTCTACGCCTCCGCGAAGGCGCGCCGTGCCTCCCTGAACCAGCCGGAGGACGGCGGGATGCCGGACGCCACGGACCTGGAGGCGCTCTTCCAGACGATCATCGAACGCATCCCGGCCCCCCACTACGAGGAGGACGCGCCGCTGCGCGCGCACGTCACCAACCTGGATGCCTCCCCGTTCCTGGGCCGGCTCGCGCTGCTGCGCATCCACGGTGGCACGCTGAAGAAGGGCTCCCAGGTGGGCTGGGCCAAGCGGGACGGCTCCATCCAGAACGTGAAGATCACCGAGCTCCTGCGCACCGAGGCCCTCACCCGGGTCCCGGCCACCGAGGCCCACCCCGGGGACATCGTGGCCGTGGCCGGTATCGAGGACATCATGATCGGGGAGTCCCTGGTGGATCCGGATGACCCGCAGCCCCTCCCGCTCATCCACGTGGACGATCCCGCGATCTCCATGACCATCGGCATCAACACCTCGCCGCTGGCCGGCCGCGTGAAGGGCGCCAAGGTCACCGCCCGGCAGGTGAAGGACCGCCTTGACCGCGAGCTTGTGGGCAACGTGTCCCTC
>CAZTOM010000317.1:0-2377 GCA_964615555.1 uncultured Actinomycetaceae bacterium | reverse complement strand
CCCTCTGCTGCGCCGCCGGCGTGGCGCAGGCGCAGCGAGTTGCTCACCACCAGGACGGAGCTGAACGCCATCGCCACGCCCGCGATCATCGGGTTGAGCAGCCCGAGGGCCGCGAGCGGGATGGCCGCCACGTTGTAGGCGAACGCCCAGAACAGGTTCTGCTTGATCACGCGCAGCGTGGCCCGCGAGATGGAGATGGCCTCCGGAACGGCGCGCGGATCCCCGGAGACGATCGTGATGTCGCTCGCCTCCTTGGCCACGTCCGTGCCCGTGCCCATGGCGATCCCCAAGCCGTGGGTGCCCGCCTGGGCGAGCGAGGCTGCGTCGTTCACGCCGTCGCCCTACATGGCAACCTGCCGACAGCCCGACTGGAACTCCGCCACCACGTCCCGCTTCTCCTCCGGCAGCACACCGGCGCGGACGTCCTCGATCCCCACGGCCGCGGCCACCGCCCGCGCGGGTGCCTCCGCGTCCCCGGTGAGGAGCACCGGCCGGATGCCCAGGTCCTTCAGCGCCGCGATCGCGCCCTCGGCCCCCTCCTTGGCGGCGTCCCGCACCACCACGATTCCGCGCACCCGTCCGTCCCAGCCCACCGCCACGGCCGTGCCGCCGCCGGCCGCGGCCTCCCCGGGGGCGTCAGCCGCCTGCCCGGCGACGGCGTAGCCCACCTCCCGGAGGTGGCGCAGCCGTCCGACCGGGGTGGGGGTCCCGTCCACGTTCGCGGTGACGCCGAGCCCGGCGTCGGAGGTGAAGTCGGTGGCCTTGGGGATGGTGAGCCCGGCCTCCCGGGCGCCGCGAACGATCGCCTTGGCGATGGGGTGCTCGGACGGAGACTCCGCCGCCGCCGCGCGCGCGAGGACCTCCGCCTCCGCCTGTGCGAGCACCGCCACGTCTGCCCGTGCGAGGATCTCCGCGTCCGCTCCGGCGAGCGCCTCCACGTCCGCTCCCGCGAGCGCCTCCTGATCGGCAGATCGGGTGGCGCCCGAGTTGCTCCCGTGCGCTTCCGGGCCGTGGTTCGCGCCTGCTGCGGATGCGGTGCCGCTTTCCCCATCGGTGAGGGCGACCACCCGGTCGAAGGTCATGACGCCGGTGGTCAGCGTGCCGGTCTTGTCCAGGATGACGGAGTCGATCCGGCGGGTGGCCTCGAGGACCTCGGGTCCGCGGATGAGGATCCCGCGCTGGGCGGCGCGGCCGGTGCCGGCCAGCAGCGCGGTGGGGGTGGCGAGCCCGAGAGCGCACGGGCAGGCGATGATGAGCACCGCGATGGCGGCGGTGAAGGCCTGCTGGGTGGTGCCACCGAGCACCATCCACAGGACGAAGGTGATCACGGCGATCACGAGCACCACGGGGACGAACACGGCGGAGATCTGGTCCGCGATCCGCTGGACCGGGGCCTTGCCCACCTGGGCCTCCTCCACGAGGTGGCCGATCTGCGCGAGCGTGGTGTCCTCGCCCACGCGGGTGGCGCGAACGATCAGGGATCCCGAGGTGTTGAGGGTGGCGCCGGTGACGCTGTCTCCGGGGCCCACTTCCACCGGCACGGACTCGCCGGTGAGGAGCGAGGCGTCCACGGCGGAGCGGCCACCGGTGACGGTCCCGTCCGTGGCAATCTTCTCGCCGGGCTCCACGCGGAACTCGTCGCCCACCCGGATCTCTGCGAGGGGGACGCGCACCTCCCGGGTGATCGATCCGGCGCGAACGATCTTGGTGGCCTCCGCGGGCTGCATCTGTGCCAGCGCCCGCAGGGCGTCGCCTGCGGCCCGGCGGGAGCGGGACTCCAGCCACCGCCCGAGCAGCAGGAATGTGATGACCACGGCGGCCACCTCGAAGTACAGCTCCGGGTGGGCGCCGTGCTCGGAGGCGGCCCGGGGCCACAGGCTCATCTCCATGCGCATCCCGATCTCCCCGGCGCCGCCGAACAGCAGCGCCCACAGGGACCAGGCGGTGGCGGAGATGGTGCCGAGCGAGACCAGGGTGTCCATCGTGGACGAGCCGTGGCGCGCAGCGTTGAAGGCCGCCTTGTGGAAGGGCAGGCCCGCCCACACCACCACCGGCAGCGTGAGTGCCGTGACCAGCCACTGCCACCCGGGGAACTGGAGGGGCGGGGCCATCGAGAGGACCATCACCGGGACGGTGAGGACCGCGGCCACGAGGAAGCGCCGCTTCAGGTCCGCCTGGCGGCGGGCCGAGGGGTCCGAGGTGTCTGCGACCGCGCCCCCGCCGTGCCCGGCGTGGGAGTGCCCGGAGAGCGGGTCGTGGTCGGCATGCTCGCCGCCGCCCTGTGCGTGACCCGCGTCCTCGCCGCTCGCATGCGAGTGATCGCCCGCGTCGCCGCCGGCCCGTGCGTGGTCTCCCGCTCCGCCCGGGAGGACGGCGT
>CAZTOM010000316.1:0-2403 GCA_964615555.1 uncultured Actinomycetaceae bacterium | reverse complement strand
CCGCCCGGCCACGGGGACCTCTACCCCTCCCGCCTGGCCTCCGGCCTCCTGGACCAGCTCATCGACGCCGGCGTCACCCAGGCCAACGTGGCCAACTCTGACAACCTGGGCGCCGGCCCCTCGGCGGAGATCGCCCAGTGGGTCATGGACTCCGGCGCCCCATATGCGGCGGAGATCTGCGTGCGCACCGAGATGGACCGCAAGGGCGGCCACCTGGCCCGCCTGCGCAGCGATGGCCGCCTCATCCTCCGGGACACCGCCCAGACCGCCAAGGAGGACATGAAGTACGCGATGGACGAGACCGTCCACCCCTACTTCCACACCAACAACCTCTGGTTCAACCTCGAGGCCCTGCGCGAGCATCTCCACGCCACCGGCGGCGTCATGGGCCTGCCCATGATCCGCAACGAGAAGACCGTGGACCCGCGCGATCCGGACTCCACCCCCGTCATCCAGATCGAGTCCGCGATGGGGGCCGCCGTCCTCGTGTTCGACGGCGCCACCGCCCTTGAGGTGCCGCGCGCCCGCTTCCTGCCCGTCAAGACCACCAACGAGCTCCTCCTGGTCCGCTCTGACGCCTACGACCTGGACGAGGACTTCCGCCTCGTCCTGCGCGCCGACCCCGCGCCCGTGCTGGACCTGTCCGGCCACTACAAGAAGATCGCGGACTTCGACGCCCGCTTCCCCCACGGCGCCCCCTCGCTGCGGGCCGCCCGCGCGCTCACCGTGGAGGGGGACTATACGTTCGGCGCCTCCGTCCGCGTGGTCGGGGACGTCACGCTCCCCGACGACGGCGGGGCCCGCCTCATCGCCGACGGTGCGGTCCTGCGGGGCCCGGGTGCCGAGGGCGTGGACGAGCCGGGCGAGGAGCGTTCGCCCGCCGTCGACCCCTCGCTCGAGGGGCCCCTAACCCCCGGGCCGGAGGACGACGAGATGGGTGAGCCGCGAGCGTAATGACGCAGGGTGAGGGCGCCGTCGTCGGACGGGTTGAGGAGACGCTGGACGAGCTGGGCGAGCCCCGGCCGGGGACGATGCGCGCAGACGAGACGGTCCGGCAGCGGCTGGTGCGGCGCCGGGAGCGGTACCAGATCGGCAAGGGCCTGCGGGACGTGGTGCCGTTCGAGGCGCTCGCGTACTGGCGGGCGCCCGACCACCGCCCGGACCCCGTGGACACGGTGACCGCCTCGCACGAGGGCCGCGAGGAGCGGCTGGTGCCGCTGCGGGTGGAGCGCATGGCCACCTCGCCGTACTCGTTCCTGCGCGGGGCGGCGGACGTGATGGCGTGGGACGCCTCGCACCTGCCGGCCACCGGGATCATGCCCGTGATCTGCGGGGACGCGCACCTGGGCAACGTGGGGTTCTACCGCTCGCCCGAGGGCAACCTGGTGATCGACCTCAACGACTTCGATGAGGCGCACACCGGGTCCTGGGAGTGGGACGTGCGCCGGCTGACCGCCTCCATCTGGGTGGCCGGCCGGGAGAACGGCTCCTCGGAGGACGAGTGCCACGAGGCCGCGCACGCGTGCGTGGAGGCCTACCGGGAGGAGATCCGGTTCGTCTCGGACATGCCGCTGCTGGCGCGCGCCTACAACCGGCTGGACGTGAACCGACTCGGGGAGACGGTCACGGAGTATTCCCTGCGCGGGGAGATCGAGCGGACCGTGAAGAAGGCGCGGAAGAACTCCTCGGACCGCAAGCTGCCCAAGATCACGGACGGCGGGGTGCAGGGGGAGCGCCGGATCGTGGAGGACCCGCCCGTGGTGATGCGCCTGCCCGAGGAGCGGCTCGAGCAGATCGGGGAGGCGCTGGACTCCTACCTGGAGACCCTGGACACCCAGTGGCGGCGCGTGGTGGGCTCCTACTTCATGGCGGACGTGGCCCACAAGGTGGTGGGCGTGGGCTCCGTTGGGCTGCGCGCCTACCTGGCGCTGCTCGAGGGCTCCGAGGAGGACGACGTCCTCTTCCTGCAACTCAAGGAGGCCCGGCGCTCCGTGATCGCGCCGTTCGTGCACGGTGACAAGGCGTGGCACCGCCACCAGGGCGAGCGCGTGGTGGAGTACCAGCAGGACCTCCAGACCGTCTCCGACCCGCTGCTCGGGTGGACCAGTTTTGGGGGGCGCGACTACTACGTGCGCCAGTGGCGCAACCAGAAGGGCACCATCGACCTCGCGAACATCACCCCCCAGGCGCTGCGCGACTACGCCGGGATCGTGGGCCACCTGCTGGCCAAGGGCCACGCCCGGACCTCCGGGGCCTCGCGGATCGCGGGCTACCTCGGGAAGTCGGACGCGGTGGCCTCCGCGTTCGCGCGCTGGGCGCGGGCGTACGCCGATCAGACGGAGAAGGACCACGCGGCGTTCGTGAAGGCCATCGAGGCAGGCAGGCTGCCCACCTACTGACGGC
>CAZTOM010000315.1:0-2406 GCA_964615555.1 uncultured Actinomycetaceae bacterium | reverse complement strand
GCTTCCGCCACGCTCCGAGGGCGCCCGGGCCCCTGCGGGAGCGATTCGCTGCGCGCGAACGCGCTGCACCGCGCTCACGCGGAAACCCGCGCTTCGCAGCGCCCAACACTACCCCTAGGGGTGAGGTTGTTAGGGCTCTGACGTGCAGGTTTACCTCCCTCCCCGCATGCGGCTTGCTTCGCCCGCACCTAGGGTCGGGATAGGCACGGGCCCAATCCACGGTCCCCTAGAGGAGCAGTTCGATGAGCCTTGACAGACCAGAGCACGGCTACACGCCGGACGGAGGACTCCCCCCGCAGCAGGGGACGTACACCTCTCAGGAGGGCACCTCCCAGAAGGACATCGCCCAGGAGGAGGCCCGTCACGTGGCCCAGACGGCTGGTGACAGCGCCAAGGACGTGGCCGAGACGGCCACGGACGCCGCCAAACACGCGGGCCGAGAGGTGAAGCACACCGCCGAAGCCACAATCCACGAGGCCCGCAGACAGGCGCAGACACTTCTCGACGAGGGCAAGCGGGAACTCTCCCACCAGGCTGGCACCCAGAAGGGCCGGATCTCGGAGGCGTTCCACTCCCTCGCGGGTGAGCTCGACCAGATGGCGTCCGGCGAGGCCCCGGAAGACGGTCAGGCCATCCAGTTCGCACGCCGGGCGTCCACGTGGCTCGACGACGCTGCCGGTTGGCTCGACCGCCGCGATCCGGAGGGCATCGCGAACGAGGTGGGCCGCTTCGCGCGCCGCAACCCCGTGGCCTTCCTCGGCATCGCCGCCGGCCTGGGTCTGCTCGCCGGCCGTCTCGTGCGCGGCGCGCGGGACGACGACGGCAGCGACCTCTACCGCGACCGCACCGCGAACCCCGGCGTACTGCCGGGCGGGCCGGGCGCGGGAGTCCAGCCGGTCTTCGGCGACCAGCCCCGTCAGACGTACCCGGCTCACGCACCCCTGCCCGGCGAGAGCCAGCCGGGACAGCCGGGCGTGGATCAGCCTGGTCCGGGTCAGCCGGTTCCCGGGCGGCCGGGGTTCGGCCAGCCCGCCCAGACCGATCCGGGCTTTGGACAGCCCGGTCCCGGGCAGCCGGGGTTCGGCCAGCCAGGCCAGCAGCCTGGTGAGACTCCACGGGGCCCGGTCCTATGAGCCAGGTTCCCCCCGTTCATCCTGCGAACGAACCCGTTCCCCCAACTGGCGGGATGCCCCCAACTGGCGGGATTCCCCCAGCGGGCGGGACTCCTCCCGCCGGCGGGACCGGCTCGCGGCCGCTCCAAGAGGGCGTCGACGTCCCCAGTGAGGCGAGCGTCGGAGACCTGATCTCGCTGGTGACGGACAACTTCTCGACCCTCATGCGCCAGGAGGTCGCGCTCGCCAAGGCGGAGGTGAAGGAATCCGCCAAGAGCGCCGGTTCCGGCGTAGGCATGCTGGGCGGCGCAGCGGTGGCAGGACACATGCTCCTGCTCTTCCTCTCACTGGCCGTCTGGTGGGGAATCGGCCATCTGCTCGCAGACGCGGGCGAGTTCCCCGCCCTCGGATGGTCCGCACTGATCGTGGCGGCCATCTGGGCGATCGTCGCAGCCATCCTGGCCACAACCGGCCGCACCAAGCTCAAGCAAACCGGGGGACTGCCGCAGACCGCCGAGACGGTGGCACGGATCCCGGACGCTCTCAAGGGAGAGGACCACGTATGACAACCAACGACCCCAGAAACCAGACCGGAGCCACCGAGCACATGCCCCCGGTGGCACAACAGCCCTCCTACACGGAGGAAGGCCCGGACGTCCCGGAGGATCCGAACCGGATTCGGGATGACATCGAGACCACTCGCTCGGAACTCTCGGCCAACGTGGACGCGCTTGCGGACAAGGTGAGCCCCGGGCGGATCGTGGAGCGCCAGAAGAACAAGGTGCGCGGAGTGGTCCAGGACGTCAAGGATTCCGTGTTCGGCAGAGAAGACGATCCCTACGACGAGGGCATGCTGCAGAGCGCGGGCCACGCCGTCCAGGACGCCGGCGAGGCGATCCAGGACACGGCCCAGCGAGTCCCGCACCAGATCCGCTCGGGCACGCGGGGCAACCCGATGCTCGCGGGCGCGATCGCGTTCGGCGTCGGCTTCCTCGCCGCCTCGGTGTTCCCGTCCAGCCGCGCGGAGCGCGACGCCGTGCGGACGGTGGCGGACAACCGGCAGGTCCGGGAGGTGACCGAGCAGGTCAAGTCCTCGGCCCGTGAGATGGGTGACCACCTCAAGGAGCCGGCCAGGGAGGCCGCCGAGGAGGTCCGCCACACCGCCGAGGACGGCATCGAGGACGTGAAGCACGCGGTCCAGGAGGGCGCCGCCCAGGTCCAGGACGAGGCGGAGTTCGCCACGGACCGGGTGAAGGACGACGCGAAGCACGCGGCCCAGAACATCCAGGACGAG
>CAZTOM010000314.1:0-2442 GCA_964615555.1 uncultured Actinomycetaceae bacterium | reverse complement strand
AGGGGCTCGAGGTGGCCACGCTGCACGAGGGCGACGGCGAGGAGGTCCCGGCGGGCTCCTACATCGTGGCCAACTACATCGGCCAGGTGTGGGGCGCCGAGACGCCGTTCAACGACTCGTGGGACATGGGCCAGCCGATCGGGTTCTCGCTCGAGCGCGTGATCCAGGGATGGTCCGAGGGCATCCCCGGCGCGAACGTGGGGGACCGCCTCCTCATCTCCATCCCCCCGGAGCAGGGCTACGGCGCTGCCGGTCAGCCCGCCGCCGGGATCGGCGGCGAGGACACCCTGGTGTTCGTGATCGACGTGCTCGGCTCGTACCCTTCCGATGCGATGTACGCCCAGGCGGACGCCCGCGACACGGGAGAGATCGCGAACCTCCCCGTCACCATCTCCGGCTCGCTCGGATCCCAGCCCACCATCGCCATGGCGGGGGACGGTGCCCCGGAGCCCACCGGGGTCTCGGCCACCGTGGTGGCCGAGGGCAGCGGGGAGCCCGTGGGGGAGGGTGGCCTGATCGTGGTGGCCTACCACCTCGTCTCCTGGGACGGACAGGACGGCGGCAGCTCGTGGGGCGCCGGCCAGCCCGAGACCGTCCCGCTGGGGGCGGGCACCCCCTTCGACTCGCTCGTGGGAACGCCCGTTGGCTCCCGCGCCGTGCTGCAGATCCCGGCCGCCGCACCCAACCCGGCAGTGGCCGCCGTGGTGGACGTGCTCGGCTACATCCCCGGGGTCCCGGCAGGGAACTGACCCACCCCCGCAGGGTGCTTTCCACCCGATCCGCATGGGTGGGCGAAATCTCTTCTGCGGAATCCGTCCAAATGGCGCACCGTACCGCGAAAAATCGGGCGCGATCCTATACGCTTGCGAGTGGCGGGACCTACGTCCCGAGTTCTTGGCGAACGTCGGAAGGCTTCAACGGTGCGAACCCCTCACACCACCCAGCCGCGCCGAACGGTGCGATTGGCGGCCGTGCTGGCCGTCGTGACCCTGTTCCTCGCAGGCTGTAACACGGATATCTCCACGGGATACCTCCCGTCGAGCCCGGGCGTCACCGACCGGACCGGCGCGATCATCTCGTTCTGGAACGGGTCCTGGATCGCGGCCCTGGCGGTGGGAGTGATCGCCTGGGGCCTCATGATCTGGGCCATCATCGTCTACCGGAAGCGCAAGGACGACGACGAGCTGCCCGTCCAGCTCCAGTACCACGTGCCGCTCGAGCTCATGTACACGGTCATCCCGATCGTGATGGTGGGCGTGCTGTTCGTGTTCTCCCAGCGCACCATCGACCACACCCTCGACATGTCCGAGGAGCCGGACCTCACCGTGGAGGTCTACGGCAAACAGTGGAGCTGGGACTTCAACTACATCGAGCCGGGCGTCTACTACTCGGGCGAGCGGTTCATCCTCACCGGCACCGAGGGGGATGCGGACAACCTCCCCGTCCTCTATCTGCCGGTGGACCAGACCGTACGGTTCGAGCTCCACTCACGCGACGTGATTCACGCCTTCTGGATCCCGGCGTTCCTCTACAAGTCGGACATGGTGCCCGGCCGTACCAACGAGTTCCAGGTGACCCCCCAGGAGGAGGGCACCTACATGGGCAAGTGCGCCGAGATGTGCGGTGAGTTCCACTCCGAGATGCTCTTCCGCGTGGAGGTGGTCTCGCAGGACGAGTTCGACGCACAGATGGAAGAGCTGCGCGCTGCGGGCAACGAGGGTGTCCTCGGACCCGAGCTCAACCGCTGGGGCAACCAGGGAGGTTCCAACTAATGGCAATCATCGAACAGCAGCCCCAGACCACGGACACGGTCCGCGGCCTACGCCCCCACAAGCAGGGCTTCGGCTCCACGATGGTCTCGTGGATCACCTCCACGGACCACAAGGTGATCGGGTACCTCTACCTGTACACCGCGTTCTTCTTCTTCATCCTCGCCGGCGTCATGGCGATGATCATCCGCATGGAGCTCTTCGAGCCCGGGATGATGCTGCAATCGAAGGACCAGTTCAACCAGCTGTTCACGATGCACGGCACGATCATGCTGTTCCTCTTCGCCACGCCGCTCTTCACGGCGTTCGGCAACATCATGGTCCCGCTGCAGATCGGTGCACCGGACGTGGCCTTCCCGCGCCTGAACATGTTCGCCTACTGGCTGTTCCTCTTCGGCGGCCTCATGGTCTGCGCGGGCTTCCTGGTCCCCGGCGGCGCCGCCTCCATGGGATGGACGGGCTACGTCCCGCTCTCCACCACGCCGTACACGCCGTCCGTGGGTATCAACCTGTGGATCGCCGGCCTCGCGATGACCGGATTCGGCACCATCTTCGGTTCCGTGAACTTCATCGCCACCATCATCACGATGCGTGCGCCGGGCATGACCATGTTCCGCATGCCGATCTTCACCTGGAACATCCTCATCACCTCGATCCTCGTCCTCATGTGCTT
>CAZTOM010000313.1:0-2444 GCA_964615555.1 uncultured Actinomycetaceae bacterium | reverse complement strand
TGCTCCCGGTGCGGCTGTACGAGTCGTACTTGCAGAACTTCATGCTGAGGGGTGGCCGCTGATGCGCTTCACGCTCAAGGACTATCAGGCGGAGGCCGTCCGGGATGTGCTGCGGAACTTGGAGCAGGCTCGGGACATGTACCACCGCTACGGGTCGCTGTCACAGTTCTCGCTCACGGCGACGACGGGTGCGGGTAAGACCGTGATGGCTGCTGCGGTGATCGAGGCGCTGTTCTTCGGTAATGACGAGTTCGATTTCGAGCCGGACCCGGGCGCGGTGGTGCTGTGGTTCTCCGACGATCCTTCGCTGAATGAGCAGTCCCGGGCTCGGTTGCAGGAGGCTGCGAGTGAGTTGGACTCCCGGCTGCGGGTTATTGAGACCACGTTCTCCGAGCCCTCGCTGCGTCCGGGTCATGTGTACTTCCTGAACACCCAGAAGCTCTCGAAGAACTCTCGACTCGTGCGGGGCGAGCCCTCCCCCGGTTCCGGACAGATGCGCCTGTTCGAGCCCCGTCCGGATGAGATCCAGTCCTCCATCTATGACGTGATCACGAACACGATCGAGAACACGGACCTCACGCTCTACTTCGTCCTGGATGAGGCGCACCGGGGCATGGGCGCCACGAGCAGAGACCGAAACACCATCGTGCAGCGGCTCATCAACGGACAAGGCACGGTGCCTGCGATGCCCATCGTCTTCGGTATCTCCGCCACCGTGGAGCGGTTCGAGGAGGCGATGAAGGGCGCCAAGGGCCGCACCGCTCTGCCCTCCGTGGTGGTGGACTCGGCCCTGGTGCAGGCATCGGGGCTCTTGAAGGACGACATCGTGCTCTCGATCCCCGCTGAGCAGGGTGTATTCGACACGGTGCTCCTGCGCCGGGCCGTGGAGAAGATCCGGGCCTCGACCGCTGCGTGGTTGGCGTACGCCGATGAGCAGGAGGAGGCCGATCCGGTCATCCCGTTGCTGGTGGTGCAGGTGGGTGACAAGCCCACCACCGAGACGCTGGTGCGGACGCTGGACACGATCTACGACGCCTGGCCCGAACTCGGACCCGATGCCGTGGCGAACGTCTTCGGTGAGCACCAGGACCTCCACGTCGGACAGCAGATCGTGCCCTACATCGAGCCCCAGCGGGTCCAGGACGCCACTCACGTGCGGGTGCTGCTGGCGAAGTCCGCGATCTCCACGGGGTGGGACTGCCCCCGGGCTGAGGTGCTGGTCTCGATGAGGCCTGCCAAGGACCGCACGCACATCACCCAGTTGCTGGGGCGGATGATCCGCACTCCCCTGGCTCGCCGAATCCCCGGAAACGAGCTGCTGAACTCGGTGGACTGCCTGCTCCCGCTCTTCGATCGCAGGACCGCCACGGGCGTGGCCGAGATGCTCATGAAGGGCGCCACCAGCAAGGATGAGGACACCGACACCGGCGGTGGCGAGGGACGCCGCGTGCTGTTCGACCCTGTTGACCTGCGCCCCAACCCGCAGGTGCCCCAAGAAGTCTGGGACCGCTTCGCAGCACTGCCCTCGGTGACGATCCCGAAGAAGGGCGTCAAACCCATCAGACGGCTCACAGCCCTCGCCACAGCACTGTCCAAGGACAACCTGGTCGAGGAGGCGGTGGCGAAGGCACACACGCACCTCCACGCCGTACTCGACGGAAGAGCCGTGCAGTACAAGGACAAGGTCGCCCAGGCGCGGCAGGACGTGCTCACCATGAGTGGAGAGGAGGCGCGCGGCCGGATCGGCGGCGGGTTCACCTACAAGTCGTTCCAAGAATCAGCAGACCCGCGGGCGATCGAGGACGCCTACCGGGCAGCTGCGCGCGTCCTGAGCCCCGCCCTCTGCTCGTCCTACGTGGACCACCTTGTGGGCCCGGAAGATGACGATGACGAGCTCCTGGAGGCAAACATCGCCGTCGCCGCTCTGGGCCGGGTGCCTGAAATCGCGCAGGCCGCCGAGGACGAGGCCGACGACCTTGCCCGGACCTGGCTTAACCAGACCCGCATCGCCCGCAAGGGACTCACGGATGAGCGGCAGGCCGAGTACGACCGGCTAGAGGGTATGTCCACCCAACCTGAACGCATCTCCCTCACCGTGCCCAAGGCAGCCCAGGCCGAGACCATGGTCCGCGAGCAGGACGGGACCGAAAGCCCTCTCGAGACGCGCCTGATGCACCTCATGGCAGCCGAGGACGGCACCTACCCGGTCCTGCTCAACGAGTGGGAACGCAAGGTCCTCGACACTGAGCTCCAACAGCCGGGCTTCAAGGGCTGGTACCGCAACCCCGCGCGCGCCACCAAGGAGTCCTTGGCCATCGCCTACAGGGAAGACTCCGGCACCTGGAAAGCCGTCCGCCCCGACTTCATCTTCTTCGGCACCGACCACGCAGGCCAGGTCGTCGCAGACCTCGTGGACCCCCACGGCCACCACCTCTCCGACGCCC
>CAZTOM010000312.1:0-2454 GCA_964615555.1 uncultured Actinomycetaceae bacterium | reverse complement strand
ACACCTTGTAGAGGTCCGCAGCGAACTCGGACGCCTGGAACTGCCCGGAAGCTACATCGTGGTGCGGAGCCAACACCTCACGCCACGGCAGCAGGCCCGCAGAGTCCGGAGTCACCACAGCCTTCTGCAGCGTCCGCTTGTCATCCTTCTCCGAGGTCCGGCGTCTCAGGTCCCGCCGCGTCTCCGCCACCTTCTCGGCCGCCTCCGTCGCACCGATGGCCGCCAAGAATCGCTCCCCCGTGTCCAGGGCACGGTACGCGTCGTCGTCCGTGAACGAATCGTTGTGCGCCCAGCGGTTCCGCACCTCCTTGAGCTCGTCAACGTAGGACTCCTGCGCTCGGCTCAGGTGCGAACTGAACGGATACCACCCGCGCTTCAGCTTCGCCGGAATCTGGTCCGTGATGAACCGGAACTGGATCTGGGGGTCCAGCCGGCTGTACGACTGCGCCCGTCCCCCGCCCTTCTCCGCGTCCCACGCTGCGAGCATGACGGTCCAGTCCTTGCCCTCCGGGAGCGCCTCCGCCACAACGCGGCCAATGAACTCGTCCGTGGGCTCGGCGAGTATCTCCAGCATCCGTCCGATGCGATCCCTGTTGGAGAGTGCCATGTCCTATTCCTCCTCGAAGAGGTCGAAGCCCTCTTGGATTGCGCGCGGGCGGGTTGTGGCCGCCGCGTCCACGATGGTTGGCCAGCTCGTGGCCAGCGAGTTGAACGAGAGCGCGTCTCGGGTCCAGCCGTTCTTCTCCGCGATGGAGAACAGCAGGAACGCCAGCTCCTTCACCATGTCCGGCTCCACCGCGCCGTCAGACCGGGTTCGCGCCGCGGCCAGGAATGCAGCCGCGCTCGGCACGCCTTCCGTCTCCAGCAACCTGATTGCGTGGTGCAGTCCCTCCCACGACGACGTGTGGTCGTCCCGTAGCACGTCGTACCCTGCGGGGTACTCGGCCGGGTGCAGCAGCGTGACCTTACCTGCCGCCGAACGCAACAGTCCGTCCCGTGCGAGGGTCTCGACGGCGGTGTTGCGGGCTCGCGCGATGTTGTCCGCATCCCCGAACTTCCCGGTGGTGTAGCCGTGCTGCCGGTACCAGGCGAGCGCGAAGCGCGTGGTGGGGTCGAAGTCCCCCTCCTGCTCGGAGAGCACCTCGTCCAGAATCTCGTTGATCCGCGCGAGCGCCGAGCGCACCGTCATCGACGAGCCATCCGACTCCATCACCCGCGAGTACCGCGAGAACACCGCCATCCCAGGCCCAATAGCCGCCTGCGGCAGGTCCACCGGCGCAATCGCTCCCTGCTGCAGTGCGCGCAGCGCCAGCGGGAGCTCTTCCCGCAGCACCGCAAGGAATCCGCGACGATCCGTGGAGGGCGCCGACTCCGGACGCGGCCGCAATGCCAACACAATCGACGAGGCAAGCGCGTTCGTCCCGACCGACAACATGCGACCTGAGCCTTCTGTGCGCACGGGCCAGGTCGCAGTAATCTCCCATCCCGACCGGATCATTCCCTCCAACAGAGTCTCCCAGCCGGTGGAGGCCTCGCCGTCTCCCGTAGCCTCGGACTGCTTGAACGCGTAGTAGACAGTGATCGGCAGGTCCGACACCGTTGCCGCGCGTGCTCGGGAGAAGACCTGCCTGAAACCGTCCTCGAAGAACTCCTCCGCTCCCCCCTTACCTCCGTGTCGATAGGGATTCGCAACCAGTTCCTCAGCTTTGGGCACCAGGAGTGTGCTGAGAAGCTCAGGGTGCACGGTACGGAGCGAACGACGCAGCCAGACATAGAAGTAGTCCGACAGATCGGAGTATCCAATGTTGTCGTAGTACGGCGGATCCGTGCTGATCAAGAAGCCGCGCACGTTGACTGCCGTTGCATCAGCCTGGGTAGCTGTGCCACGGCCGAGTGGAAGAGCTTCCACCGCCATCGCAATCCGGTCAAGTACTCCCACCGACTTGTCGTTGACGGGATCCGATTCCACGAAATCCCACGCCATCGGAAGGGCTTGGCGAGAAAACGTCGTGCGAGGTGACTCGGCGGGAACGCGCCAAGTGGTAATCGTGCTTGAGAGGTTGGCCAAGCCGCTCGGAACCATGCCGAGGTAGGTGGCGACTGCGTCTGCGTAGGCGGCGGGGCCGGTGCCGGAGTCGGCGAGGCGGGCGCCTGTGTCCGAGGTGGAGTTGGCGGCGAGTGCGCCCGCGAGCACCTGCTCGCGTGCCTCACCAACCAGATCACTGAACGTGGTGAGTGCCACGAGCTGTCGGTTCGTGAATAGTGCTGACCACTTCCGCATACCGTACGCCTGAACCCGGAAGCTCGGAGCCTGCGGTGGGATGGCTTGGTCAGGCGCGTCCTCTGGTGCGGCGATTGAGGCGGCTTCCGCCTGTGCATAGGTTGGCGAAACATAGACTCGTCGGCGGTCACCCTCGGCTACGACGGCCATGAGCTTGGCAGACATCCGCTCCG
>CAZTOM010000311.1:0-2455 GCA_964615555.1 uncultured Actinomycetaceae bacterium | reverse complement strand
GTGGACGGGAGCGGGCTCGTGGCGCTGCCCGGCCTCGTGGACCTGCACACGCACCTGCGCGAGCCCGGCCGCGAGGACGCCGAGACCGTGGAG
This sequence comes from uncultured Actinomycetaceae bacterium, assembly GCA_964615555.1. Classification (GTDB taxonomy): domain Bacteria; phylum Actinomycetota; class Actinomycetes; order Actinomycetales; family Actinomycetaceae; genus JAAZBW01. The sequence goes on along the minus strand of CAZTOM010000311.1, from coordinate 2,362 downwards.
ACCGGCACGCGCGCTGCGGCGCTTGGCGGCTACACGTGCGTCCACGCCATGGCGAACACGCTCCCCGTGGCAGACACCGCCGGCGTGGTGGAGCAGGTTGCCCACCTCGGTGAGCAGGCCGGGTGGGTGGACGTGAGGCCCGTGGGCGCCGTCACCGTGGGCCTCGCCGGCACGCACCTTGCCGAGCTGCGAGCCATGGCGGACTCCGAGGCCCGCGTGCGGATGTTCTCCGACGACGGCATGTGCGTGTCCGATCCCGTCCTCATGCGCCGGGCCCTCGAGTACGTGAAGGGCTTCGATGGCGTGGTGGCCCAGCACGCCCAGGACCCGAAGCTCACGCAGGGCGCCCAGATGCACGAGGGCGTGGTCTCTGCGGAGCTTGGGCTGACCGGCTGGCCTGCCGTGGCGGAGGAGGCGATCATCGCGCGCGACGTGCTGCTCGCGGAGCACGTGGGCAGCCGCCTGCACGTGCTGCACCTGTCCACCGCCGGCAGCGTGGAGATCGTGCGGTGGGCAAAGTCCCGCGGGATCGATGTGACCGCCGAGGCCACCCCGCACCACATCATGCTGACCGACGAGCAGGCCCGCACCTACGATCCGGTGTACAAGGTGAACCCGCCGCTGCGCACCCAGGCGGATGTGGACGCCGTACGTGAGGGCATCGCGGACGGCACGATCGACGTGATCGGCACCGACCACGCCCCCCACCCCGCGGAGGACAAGGACTGCGAGTGGGCGGCCGGCGCGTTCGGAATGCTCGGCCTCGAGACGGCGCTCTCGGTGGTCCAGCTCTCGCTCGTGGACACGGGCCTGCTCACCTGGCGGGACGTGGCCCGCATCATGAGCGAGACCCCCGCACGGATCGGGAGGGTCAAGGACCAGGGGCGGCCACTCGCCGTCGGGGAGCCGGCGAACGTGACGCTGGTGGACCCCGCGGCCCGGCGGACCATCGACGAGCGGGCCCTCGCGTCCCGCTCCCGCAACACGCCGTATGCGGGGATGGAGCTGCCCGGAGCGGTGGTGGCCACGTTCTTCCGCGGGCGGGCAACCGTGCTGGGCGGCGAGCTGCAGGAGGCGCGGTGAGGCAACCAGCAGTCCTGGTCCTGGAGGACGGATTCGTCCAGTGGGGGACGCGCTACGGCGCGAGTGGGCAGACCACCGGTGAGGTGGTGTTCGCCACGGGTATGACGGGCTACCAGGAGACCTTCACGGACCCCTCCTACCACAGGCAGAACGTGGTGATGACCGCACCGCACATCGTCAACACCGGCGTGAACGTGGAGGACGCGGAGTCCTCCCGGCTGTGGGTGGCCGGGCTGGTGGTGCGCGATCCCGCCCGCCGCGCCTCGAACTGGCGGAGCACCGGTGAACTGGAGGAGGCGCTCACGGAGCACGGGATCGTGGGGATCGCCGAAGTGGACACGCGGGCGATCACCCGCCACCTGCGCGACGCCGGCGTGATGCGCGCCGGGATCTTCTCCGGGGACGCCCTGCCGAACGGCACCGCTGGCGGGGGAGAGGAGGCCATCGCCGCGCTCGTGGAGCGGGTGCGGCAGGCCCCGCAGATGAGCGGATCCCACCTGACCGCCGAGGTCACCACGTCCGAGCCGTACACGGTGGAGCCCCCCGCGGGCACGGAGCGTGTGGCCACGGTGGTGGCCGTGGACCTCGGCATCAAGTCCAGGACCCCGGAGCAACTGGCCGAGCGCGGCTGCAGGGTCCACGTCCTGCCGCAGTCCGCCAGCCTGGAGCAGATCCGCGAGCTCGAGCCGGACGGGGTGTTCTTTTCCAACGGGCCCGGCGATCCGGCCGCAGCAGAGGAGGAGATCGAGCTGCTGCGGCAGGTACTGGATGCCCGGATCCCGTTCTTCGGGATCTGCTTCGGCAACCAGCTGCTCGGGCGCGCGCTCGGGTTCGGGACCTACAAGCTGCCCTTCGGGCACCGCGGGGTGAACCAGCCCGTGCGCGAACTGCCGGAGGGAACGGTGCAGATCACCACACACAACCACGGGTTCGCCGTGGATGCGCCGGTGGGCGAGACCACGGACTCCCCGTTCGATTCCGGGCGCTTCGGACGCGTGGAGGTCTCCCACATCTCCCTCAACGACGGCGTGGTGGAGGGCCTGCGCTGCCTGGACCTCCCCGCCTTCTCCGTGCAGTACCACCCCGAGGCGGCCGCGGGCCCGCACGACGGGGAACACCTCTTCGACCGGTTCGTGCGCCTCATGCTGACCGAGGGGCCGCGGGCAGGGAAGGACAGCAACTGATGCCCAGGCGCACAGATATCTCATCCGTGCTCGTGATCGGTTCGGGCCCGATCGTGATCGGACAGGCATGCGAGTTCGACTACTCCGGTACCCAG
>CAZTOM010000310.1:0-2461 GCA_964615555.1 uncultured Actinomycetaceae bacterium | reverse complement strand
TGCCCACCCGCGCGACGATGCCCACCCGCGCGTCGCGGAATACCGACGGAAATCAGCAACAGCCCCGGGGGGTGGGCGGCCGTGAGTGACATGATCTGGCTGACCGGGATCACCGCCCACGCCTACCACGGGGTCTTCTCCTTTGAGCGGGAGGCCGGGCAGAAGTTCGTCCTGGACGTGGGCTACGAGGTGGACACGCGCCCCGCAGCCCGCTCCGATGCCGTGGAGGACACGGTCTCCTACGCGGACGTGGCGGACGCACTCCACCAGGTCCTCATCTCCGAACCCGCCAACCTGGTGGAGACCGTGGCCGAGCGCATGGCCGCGGCCGCCCTCTCCTTCCCCGGCGTGCGAGCCGCCACCGTGGTGCTCCACAAGCCGGAGGCCCCGGTCTCCGTCCCGTTCGCGGACGTCTCCCTCACCATCCGCCGCACCCGCCTCACGGTGGTGCCCCTCGAGCCCGTCACGGTGGTACTCGGACTCGGGGGAAACGTGGGTGACGTGGAGGGCCACCTGCGCTCCGCCGTCGGGGGGCTACGGGAGGCACTCGAGGACGTGGTGGTGGGCCCGCTGGTCCGCACCCCCGCGATGACCCTGCCCGGCTCCGATCCGCAGTCCGACTACCTCAACACCGTCCTCACCGCCCGCACGCGCCGCTCCGCCCGCGAGGTGCTCGACCTCGCCCAGCGGCTCGAGCGCGCCGCCGGGCGGGTTCGCGAGGTGCGCTGGGGGCCGCGCACTCTGGACGTGGACGTGCTCGCGTACGGGGACCTCGTCTCCGACGACGCCGAGCTGCTCCTGCCCCACCCTGGCGCGGGGGAGCGGGCGTTCGTGGTGGTTCCGTGGGCGGCCCTCGAGCCTGCGCGCGAACTGGACGGGGAGGCCCTGTCCACGCGCGCTGCCCGGATGGGCTCCGAGGTCCTCGAGTCACGGGAGGACTGGGAGTGAACCGGACCTCGTGGGTGACCGTGGTGGGGGCCTTCGCCGTGGCGGCGATGGGCAGCTACGCCGTGTTCGTGCTCGCCCAGGGGATGGGCGCCCCCACGCCGCCCGCCACCTGGTTCACGCACGTGTTCATGGCCGCGGTCACCGCTGTGGTGTTCTTCCGCGGCCGGGCGGTGCGCCGACTCGTGGAGGGTGAGGTGACCACCATGACGCCGCTCGAGGCGGCCCGGGTGGCGATGCTCGCGAAGACCTCCACCGTGGTGGGCTCCCTGCTCGCCGGCTACTTCGCCGCGGTGGCGGTGTTCGTGGTGGGACTGCCCGCCGCCCCCGCGCGCCTGGAGCTCCTCATCTCCGCGCTCGTGGGGATCGGCATGGCCGCCCTCATGGTGGTGGTGGGGATCCTCGTGGAGGGCTGGTGCCGGATCGACCCGCCGGAGGACGATCTGCCGGGCGGCCGCGAGCCCTCCGCCCCCTCCGCGATCTGAGCCCGCCCCTGCGGCCTGCCCGCGCTGCACGCGGTGACGGCACTCCCGGGCCCCGCGCGCGCTCGCTACGACCGTGGCGGGAGTCCGCCTCCGGCTGGTGGAGGATTCGGTGCTCCGGCCCGATCCTGAGAGAATCAGGTGAGGACGAGAGGACCGTGATGAGCACTCCTTCGAACGGGTACCCGGGCATGCCCGGTGGGCAGCCGGCACAGGGCCAGCCGGCACAGGGCCAGCCGGCCTGGAACCAGCAGGCGGCGGGCCCGCCGCCGCAGCAGTGGCAGGCACCCTCTGCCGGGACTGCCGGCCAGCCGCCGCAACCCACCACCGGGATGCAGGCGGCGCCGCACGAGCAGCCGCAGTACTCCCACCCGCAGCCAACCGTGCAGGCGGCACCGCCCGAGCAGCCGCAGCACCCGCGGCCGACCGGGGAGCGGCGCGGCCCGTTCGATCCTGCGGGGCTCGAGTTCCGGCCCGTCTCCCCGAACCTGATTCGGGTCCGCTACATCTCCTCCGCGATCCCGCTGCTCATCATGCTGGCCGGTTCGATCGCCTTCCTCGCAGCCGGCCTGACCGTGGTGGGCGTGATCGGCCTCGTGGTCACGGTTGCCCTCGGCGTCTGGCTCGGCTGGCTGATCCCCCGCCAGGTGCGGGCCATCGGCTACGCCGAGGCGCAGGACGACCTGGTGATCCGCCGCGGCATCCTTTTCCGCTCGATGCGGGTGGTCCCCTACGGCCGTATGCAGTTCGTGGACGTCCACCAGGGCCCCATCGACCGCGCGTTCGGCGTGTCCGAGGTGAAGCTCCACACCGCCGCCGCCACCACCGATGCGGCCCTGCCGGGCCTCCCCGGTGATGAGGCGGCCCGCCTGCGCGACCGCCTCACGGAACGCGGTGAAGCGAGGTTGGCAGGGCTGTGAGCGAGAACCCGCACCAGCACTACGGCCCCGGACCCGGCGCGCCCGCACCATACGGACCGGGTGCGCCGGCGCCGTCGGGAATGACGGCCCCCACCGCGCCGCCGCCGCACGGGC
>CAZTOM010000309.1:0-2464 GCA_964615555.1 uncultured Actinomycetaceae bacterium | reverse complement strand
CGCTTCATTCTTCTCCTTGGTTCGGTGGTTGGTGGTGGGCTGGGTGGTCGGTGGTCGGTTGGGGGTTGGGTGCGGGTCAGGCGGGCCGGGGCAGGACCAGCCACTGGACGTGGGTCCAGCCGCCCAGGGCGCGGGACCTCTCGGTGCGGTCCACCAAATCGCTGGCGGGGAGTTCGAAGATGTGGCCCGAGTGGGGTTCGTAGATGGAGATCACCGGCTCTCCCTGCGGGGTCACGCGCCCCTCGCCTGGCACGGCGAGCACCACGTGGCGGGGCAGGGCGGTGGTGAGCCCGGTGCCGCGGTTCCCGCCGGTGTAGAGCAGCACCGGGTAGCCGCGCCCGAGCGCATTCAGGATGAGGGCGAGCATCTCCTGCCCGGCGGCACCGCGGTCGTCCACGGGCCGGGAGGCGTACCTCACCCCGGGGAAGCGGGCGGCCCGGGCGGCGCCCCATGGCGGGGTGCCGAGCGAGCGGGGCCACGCCAGTGGTCCGATCGTGCGGGCGGTGGCGGCAGAGCGGACGGCCTCCTGGGCGGCCCGGAAGCGCTCGGCGGCACCGAGCCGCGCCCGGGTGGCCGCGGCGGGGATCTCCGGGGGCAACTCCCCCGCCGGCAGGTCGGGCAGCTCACCGGTCTCGAGCCACTGGGCGAGCACCCCGTCACCGGTGGCGTTGAGCATCACGAGCGCGGCGGCCCCGCAACTGGTCTCGTCCGCCTGGGCGGCGGTGGCGCCCCCGAACTCCACCCGGGCCTCACGCAGCGTCTGCAGGATCTCGGCCGGCGCCGGGGTGGGGCGCGGGGCCACCGTGCGGACGGGGCGCGTGAAGCGGGCGGCGATATCGCCGAGCGAACGGGGGGCGGGCGACATCAGTCGCGCGACTCCTCGTCGAACTCGACCTCCACGCGCTGCTCGGCGTGGTCCACCGGATCGGTCTCGAACGGGGTGTGGGCCGGCCCGGAGGCGCGGTACTCCTCGCTGCGGTGCTCCTCGGCCCTCACCTCGCCGCGCTCGTACTCCTCGGCGCCGCCGCCCTCGGCGGGCTCGAACTCCCGCTCGAACTCGGGGCCCTGCTCGGGCGTGGTCTCGCTCATGGGAACCTCCTTCATCCCAACTATCTCGCCAGTGGCGCGAATCCGCCTGTCAGTCGATCCGGTCCAGCACGATCGGGAGCGCCTCGGGGGCCTCCTCTGCGATCTCCCAGCCGCCCTCGAGGGCCTCCAGGGCGCGGCCGAACCGCTCCGGCGTGGCCGTGTGCAGCGTCAGCAGCGGAGACCCGGCACGGACGTAGTCCCCCGGCTTCGCGTGCAACTCCACACCGGCCACGGCCTGGACCTCGTCCTCCTTGCGGGCGCGTCCGGCCCCGAGCCGCCACGCGGCCACGCCAACGGCGAGCGCGTCCATCCGGGTCACGTATCCGTCCCGGGGCGCGGTCACCACCTCGGTCTCCTCCGCCACGGGGAGCGGGGCGTCCGGATCGCCGTCCTGGGCGCGGATCATCGCCTTCCACACGTCCATGGCGCGCCCGTCCAGCAGTGCCTCCTCCACGTCCGCGTCCGGCTGCCCTGCAGCGGTGAGCATCTCGCGGGCGAGCCGCACGGTCAGCTCCACCACGTCCGGGGGCCCGCCGCCGGCGAGCACCTCCACCGATTCGCGCACCTCGAGCGCGTTCCCGGCGTTCAGCCCGAGCGGCGTGTACATGTCCCTCAGCAGCGCCACGGTGGTCACGCCGGCGTCCGTGCCGAGGTCCACCATGGTGCGCGCCAGCTCCTGGGCGTCGGACAGCGTCTTCATGAACGCACCCGAGCCCACCTTCACGTCCAGCACCAGGGAGTCGGTGCCCTCGGCGATCTTCTTGGACATGATGGAGGACGCGATGAGCGGGATCGCCTCCACGGTGCCCGTGATGTCCCGTAGCGCGTAGAGCTTGCGGTCCGCCGGCGCGAGCCCGCTGCCGGCCTGGCACACCACGGCGCCCACCTCGCGCAGCTGCGCCATCATCTCCTCGTTCGAGAGGGCGGCGCGCCACCCGGGGATCGCCTCCATCTTGTCCAGCGTCCCGCCCGTGTGCCCGAGCCCGCGTCCGGACAGCTGCGGCACCGCCACCCCGAACGCCGCCACCAGGGGTGCCAGCGGCAGGGTGATCTTGTCCCCCACCCCGCCCGTGGAGTGCTTGTCCGCGGTGGGCACGCCGAGGGAGGAGAAGTCCATCCGCTCCCCCGACTCGATCATCGCGTTCGTCCACCGCGCGATCTCCGCGCGGTCCATGCCGTTGAGCAGGATCGCCATGTTCAGGCCGGCCATCTGCTCGTCCGCCACCACGCCGCGCGTGTAGGCGTCCACCACCCAGTCGATCTGGGCGTCCGTCAGCCTCCCGCCGTCCCGCGTGGTCCGGATCGCGTCGACCGCGGCGTGCGCCTCCCCACTCATTCCTGCCTCCCGCCTATCTCCTGCTGCGGTCCATCCCCG
>CAZTOM010000308.1:0-2497 GCA_964615555.1 uncultured Actinomycetaceae bacterium | reverse complement strand
GGAGCGAGGGCGGCCGCGACGGCCAGCTCGCCCGCGCCCTGCGCGAGGTACTGGCAGAACTGGGCGGGAAGGCCGACCGCGGCGCCCGGGGGCGGGCCGCGCTCCTGCCCGCCTCGCTGTTCCGGACGCGAGCGGGATCCCGGGAGCGCCATGGGTGAGCAGGTACCCCGCGGCCTTGCTGAGCTGGCGCGCGGATCACGAACGGTGACGGTGTTGAGCGGCGCGGGGATGTCCGCCGAGAGTGGGGTTCCCACCTTCCGCGATGCCCAGAGCGGCCTGTGGGAGCGCTACGACGCGGCCGCGCTCGCGACCCCGGAGGCATGGTTGGCGGACGCGGCCCTCGTGTGGGGCTGGTACCAGTGGCGGCGCAGCCTCGTACGCGCGTGCGAACCCAATGCGGGCCACCGGGCGCTCGCGCGGTGGGCCCGGCTCGCGGACGTGCGGATCGTGACGCAGAACGTGGACGACCTCCACGAGCGGGCGGGATCAGCGGTGCTCGCCCACCTACACGGGGACCTTTTCGCCTCCCGCTGCGACACCTGTGGGCAGGAGGCCCATGGTGCCGAACCGGGGCCCGAGGTGGCGCAGGATGGGCGCACTCCCCCACCGCGGTGCGAGTGTGGCGGTCTGGTGCGCCCGGGCGTGGTGTGGTTTGGGGAGGCGCTGCCCCCTGACGCCTTCGAGGCGGGCATGCGCTCGGTCCTGGACTCCCACCTCGTGGTGGTGGTGGGCACCTCCGGGCTGGTCCAGCCGGCGGCCCTCCTCCCGGACATCGCCCTGCGCTCCGGCATCCCGGTGGTGGAGATCAATCCCGGCCCCACCCCGCTCAGCACGGACGTGGACGTGAGCTGGCGGGCGCCCGCCGCTGTGGCCCTCCCGGCCCTGATTGAGGCCCTGGGGTAGGGACAGAAAATCCCCGGACCGAGGGTCCGGGGAAAGCTGTGGAGCTGAGGGGACGCTTGTCGAAACCTGCCCCGTGGCTGACACGCTCAAGGCCCCAGCGCGGTGATCGGCACGACACATACGCCGTCGGGACGCTTGAAGGCATATCGGCCGCCTGTCACCACAATGAGGGCGGCAGGCGGGCCGTGGCGGTCGTGGTCGATCTTGTCAGCCATCCGCAGGAGCGAATCTGCTGCCGCATCCGCGACGCTTTCGCCCAACTTGACCTCGATGCCAGCCCATCTGCCGTCCGGCAGTTCGATAACTGCATCTACCTCGAGCCCGGTCTGGGAGTCACGCCACGTGGAAAGCCTGCCAGCCAGTGGCTGTGCATAGATCCGAATGTCACGCATCACGAGCGACTCGAAGTGGAAGCCCGCAGCGCGGAGATCCTTCCACAGCTCGTTGCTCCGCGCTCCCAGCGCGGCGAGGCCCAGTGACGGATCGACGAAATGGTGAACCGCTGCGGCGCGTAGCCGCGTGCGGGATCGCATGTGAGGACGCCACGCTGGAATCGGTTCGATCAGCATGAGCCGGTCGAGGGCGTCGAGATAGTTGGTCAGGGTCTCTGCGGCGATACGCCCCCGGGTACCGCCCACATCCTCAGCCAGGGACGAGAGATTCAACGGCGTCGCAGCACCACGGCCGAGTGCTGCGAGCAACCTCTCGATGTTTGCGGGGTTCCGTCGAGGCCCAAGCCCAGGGACATCCACCTCGGCCACTGTGCGCAGATAGTCCCGCAGCCACAGGGATGCCTCGCGTTCACCGGCATCGAGGAGGTCCGGCCAGCCACCGATGACGATGCGTTCCAACAAGTCCCCAACAGCCAAGCCCGCACTCGCCCCAGCCGGCACCTCCCCGTCCAACAGCCGCCGGAAGCTGATTTCGCCTGTGGAGTGCCCGGTCTCGAAAAGGCTCATCGGGCGCATCCGCAGCCGGCCGATCCGCCCGGCGCCCGAGTGCATCCTTGCGTCGTCACGAGGTCGGGATGAACCGGTGAGCACATAGAGACCCTTCCCATCGTGGTCGTCCACGGCCCGACGCACGAGGTTCCACAACTCAGGGGCTTCCTGCCACTCGTCGAATACGATGGGGGTGGGATTGCTGAACAACTGCTCGGGCGCCACCTGCAAGGCCGCGCGAGCAGTCTGGTCAACATCCATGCGGAGCACCGTATGCGCGATCTGCTCAGCGGTCCTCGTCTTCCCCACGGCCTTAGGTCCGTCGACGAGCACCGCCCCCATGGCCGCCATACGTTGGGTCAGCTCACCATCCACGACACGAGGTCGATAATCCGTCATGGCTGAACTCTATAATCAGTCATGCCGAAAATCGATGGTTTGTCACACGCTGCCGGGTACGGTCGCGACGCCACGAGGGTGCAGACCCAGTCCGGTGACCCTCCCGACCGAGGAACCCATCGGACCAGCCCTCTACGGCACCGCCTTCTCTTGGGAAGACGGAGCAGGCATCCAACGCGGCCGGGCCGGCCGATCCCACGGTCAAGTCCACGGGGGTGGTGTATCGGTTGGTGATCCTTCGGTTGTTGGGTCAG
>CAZTOM010000307.1:0-2505 GCA_964615555.1 uncultured Actinomycetaceae bacterium | reverse complement strand
ACTAGGGATTGGGAGGACTAGTTCGCTGGCGCCCTGAGCCAGCGCCTACCAGGTCAGCAGGCTCCGACCCTCCGCATCACGGAAACCGCCCACCGCGATCAGCAGGAAGTCGATCAGCACGCCGATCCCGAACATCCCGATGGTGAAGAACCAGACCAGTCCGGTGCCCACCTTGCCCACGTAGAACCGGTGGACCCCGAGGACTCCGAGGAAGAAGCACAACAAGAGAGCTGCGGTCCGGCTCCGGTGGCTCACGTAGTCGGGATAGGGGGCGTACCGGTATCCATAGTCGCGTTCGCTGCCGCCGTAGTAGGCGTACGGCCCGCGTCCCGGCGCGCGGTACAGGTCCCCAGCCGGGGGCGGCGGCACCGAGTAGCCCGGCGACGCGAACCCGTAGGGCTGGCTCCCGTACGCACCATCCCGGTAGCCCGTGTACACCGACTCGTCGAGGGGCTCACCGTACGCCCGGCGCGGACGGTCGTCGTCGTATCCGAAGGGCAGCGGCTGCTCACCGCGCGCGCCATACACCGGTACCTCGCGATAGGGCATGGCGCGCCTCCTGATTCATGGGATGTGGTCTCTCCATTGTAAGCGCCCGCAGACCCCCACCCATGCCGATCCGAACCCGTCACCAGCGCGATCCCGGCTGCGCCGCGCCGTGTCCGATCAGGCCGGCCTCCGCCGTACCCGACTCCACCGCACCCGACTCGGCCGCGCCCTACCCGGCAACCTGCCCGAGGGCAGTCTCCAGCACGCCGTCCAACGCCAGGTAGGCGGCCCCGGTCGAGGCCGGCGCGTCGTCGATCGGGGCGGCCAGGAGTTCCACGTGGATCGTCCCGCGGGAGAGGAGCCGGTCATGCAGGACGTCGAGGACGGCCGGCCGCAGCCACTCGACGATCCCGCCGATCCCGGTGCCGAACACCACGGTGGAGACGTCGAGGAGGTTGATCGCGTTCGAGAGCGTCACGCCGAGCGCGTGCCCGGCCGCAGCGACGGCCTCCAGCGCACGCGGATCGCCGGCCTCGAGGGCCCGCACCAGCACCCCGGCGGGCGCGTGGGGGTCCAGGCCCGCGGCCTGGTGGATCGCGAACTTCCCGGCGTACATCTCGAGGCAGCCGCGGGCCCCGCAGGGGCACGGGGGGCCGTCCGGGTCGACGAGGAAGTGGCCGAGCTCGCCCGCCCATCCGTGCATCCCCCGGAAGACCTCGCCGTCGAGCACGAGCGCGCCACCCACGCCCACGTCGCCGGAGACGTAGAGGAAGTCGGTGAACCCGCGGGAGGCGCCCGGGGAACGGTACGCCGCCGCGACGGCCTGCAGGTTCGCGTCGTTGTCCAGGGCGATCTCGAGGGCCTCGCGTAGCCCGTGGCCGAGGAACGTCGCCGGGGCCAGGTGCCGCCAGCCGAGGTTCGGGGCGATCTGCAGGACGGGGTCCTCGGCGCCGCCGTCCACGAGGCCGGGCAGCCCGATCCCCACGCCCGTCACCGTGATGCCCGAGTCGGCGCATGTGAGCACCGCCTCGTGGATCCGGTCCCCCAGCCCGCGGAGGACCTCGGTGGGATCGGAGTTCCGGAACTCGCCCGGTTCGTAGTGCTCGTAGACCACGTTGCCGGCCAGGTCGATGGCGCGGGCGGAGACGTAGTCGAGGTTCACGGTCGCGCCGATTCCCGCGAAGGTGCCGGGGGCGGGTGTGATCGGCGTGGCGGGCCGGCCGGGTTCCCCCCGCTCCAGGACGCTCTGCTCCACCGCGAGCCGCATGTCGAGGAGGTCCTGCACGAGCCGGGACGCCGTCGAGCGCGTGAGGCCGGTGGCGCGGGCGATCTCGGCCCGGGAGATGCCTTCGGGATGGGAGCGGACCAGGTCGAGCACGAGGCCCAGGTTGTGCACCCGCATCGCGGACTGGTTGGCGCTCGAGCGGGAGCCCCGGCCCAGCCGCCCGTTGGGCGCTCCGCCGGATCCCGCGCGGGCCCGCGGCGCACCTGCGGAACCTCCCCGGGACTGCGCCGCGCCGCCGCCGTCGGCGTCTGCGAAGGCCCCCTCCCCGGCGCGTGCCGCAGCCCCGGGGCGAGGCTCCCTGATCGTCTCCACACATTGACGGTACCGCACCCGAGGGCGTATGTTGTGAGATACAACAAATACATGGGAGTTGACATGCGTGCACCTGTCAAAGACGACAAGTTCTCGTTCGGAATCTGGACCGTGGGGTGGCCGGCCGGTGACCCCTTCGGCGCCCCCACCCGCGAGGTCCTCGCGCCCTGGGACTACGCCCGCAAGCTCGCCGAGCTCGGCGCCTGGGGCATCACGTTCCACGACGACGACGTGGTCCCCTTCGGCTCGTCCGACGAGGACCGGGAGAAGATCGTCCAGCGTTTCAAGGAGACCTGCGACGAGGTGGGCCTCGCCATCCCCATGGTCACCACCAACACCTTCACCCACCCGGTGTTCAAGGACGGCGCCTTCACCTCCAACGACCGCGGCGTGCGCCGGTACGCCCTGCGCAAGATCCT
>CAZTOM010000306.1:0-2511 GCA_964615555.1 uncultured Actinomycetaceae bacterium | reverse complement strand
GCTGCAGCGCAAGCTGCGCGTGGGCTTCGCGAAGGCGGGCCGGCTCATGGACCTGCTCGAGTCCCGCGAGATCGTGGGCCCCTCCGAGGGCTCCAAGGCCCGCGACGTGCTCGTGACCCCCGAGGGCCTCGACGAGGCACTCGCCATGCTGAAGGGCGAGCCGTACGAGGCCTCCCAGGCCGCGCCGGACGTGTACGGTGGTCAAACCGAGGTGATCGGTGAGGACGAGCCGTGGGTGGACGCAGCCGACGACGACGGTGGCGAGGACTACGGTGATGACGATGACGGAGATGAGGACGCGTGGCAGCTGACCGGCCGGTAGCCGTCCCCACGCTCAACATCGCCAACATCATCACGATGATCCGGATCGCGATGGTCCCGGTGTTCATCTGGCTGTTCCTCCAGGAGGGGACCGGTTGGAGGCTGGGCGCCACCGCCGTGTTCGTGGTGGCCGCCGCCACCGACCAGCTGGACGGCCACCTGGCCCGCTCCCGCGGCCTCATCACGGACCTCGGGAAGCTGCTGGACCCGATCGCGGACAAGGCGCTGGTCATCTCCGCGCTGGTGCTCCTGTCCTGGGACGGCCTCGTGCCGTGGTGGGTCACCATCCTCATCCTGGTCCGCGAGTTCGGCATCACCTTCATGCGCATGGGGATGCGCAAGCGTGCCGTGATGGCCGCCTCGAAGGGTGGCAAGCTCAAGACCGTCCTCCAGATGGCCTTCATCACCGGCCTCCTGGTGCCGTGGCACGGGTTCCTGGGTGCCGGGACCGCGGACACGGTGGTGATCGCGTTCCAGGTGGTCATGTACCTCGCGCTCGCCGTCACCCTGGTCACCGGCCTCATGTACGTGCGCGACGCCGTGGTGCTCTCCCGCACCCCACCGCGCGAGCCCGGCCCGTGACCGAGGCGTGGGGCGCCGAGCGCGTCCCCTCCTCCGTGGTGGACTCGGCCCGCGATGCCGCCGCCCGCGTGGTGCGGGCCCTGCGATCCATCGACGACGGAGACGCGCCCGCCACCTCAGGCTCACCCTGGACCGTGGCCACCGCAGAGTCGCTCACCTCCGGCCTCGTGGCCTCCGCGCTCGCCGAGATCCCGGGCGTCTCGCACTGGTTCCTCGGGGGAGTGGTGGGCTACAGCGTGGACGCGAAGGAGTCCCTGCTCTCCGTTGACCGCGCAGTGATGGAGGAGCAGGGGACGGTGGCCGAGGAGGTGGCCCGCCAGATGGCCCGCGGGGTGGCCCACCGGCTCGGGGCACGGTGGGCGGTGGCCACCACCGGCGTGGCGGGACCCGGCCCCGCGGAGGGCAAGGAGGCCGGGACGGCCTGGCTCGCCGTCGTCGATGCGGAGGCGGACGTGGTGACCTCGCGGCTGATCCACTCTGCGGGCGGCCGCGACGAGGTGCGGTGGCGGACCACGTGCGCGGCCCTGGAACTCCTCGCGGAGGTCGTGGAACAAATCGGTGCCCGTTCGCGTTGAGAGAAGTAATGGACATTCACAGGACCACCGCCACTGCCCCTACGATCCCCACGCGATCCACACGTCCGGGAAACCGTCCCGGCGCGCGCCCCACCTACAAGCCCCGGTACGCTGTTGTGCAGCGAGACGTAAAGGAGACGCCTGTGGTGGTACTGCGGCGAGAGATCGGAGACGTGCTGCGCGGAGTTCGCCAGCTCCAGGGACGCACGCTGCGCGAGGTGTCCTCGGCAGCGCAGGTGTCCCTCGGCTACCTCTCCGAGGTGGAGCGCGGCCAGAAGGAGGCCTCCTCCGAACTGCTCGCCTCCATCTGCCAGGCACTTGACGTCCCCATGAGCGAGATCCTCCACGAGGTGGCGGACCGCATCGCCGTGATCGAGGGCGTGGCCATCCCGGACACCGTTCCGGCGGACTTCGCCGAGCTCACGCCCTCCCTGCGGTGAGGCACTCGGAATTCACCCAGGCGTTCGAGGACGCCTTCGGCCAGTATCAGGGCCCCGCACTCCTGCGCGACCTCGCGCTCACGGAGTTCGGGGCCCGAACTGCGCTCCAGGCCGTGGAGGAGGGCGAGGAACCCCAGAAGGTGTGGCTTGCCGTCTGCGACGCCATGGACCTGTCCGAGGACTGGTGGTTCCCCCACCGCCGTGAACGCCAGCCCCGCTGACTGCCGCCACCCCGGGCGACACGATCATGCGCGCGACACGCCGCCCCCCGAACTTCCTTCGAACACCTGTTCGGCCTAGTCTTTTCCACAGGTGACCGCTCCGCACCTCTCTCCACAGGGAGGGGCGTGGGGCGTGAATATGTCAGTGGTCGGGCATAGCGTCACTCACGGACCACCCGGAGAGGGTGGAACGCGCACAAGGACCAGGACTGTAGGGGCGGGAGACCGCCGGACCGGAGAGGTGAACCATGGCGACACCAGGCGCTGACCGCGCGAAGGCACTCGAGGCCGCACTCGCGCAGATCGACAAGAACTTCGGCAAGGGCTCGGTCATGCGGCTGGGGGATGACACCCGGCCGCCCATCGCCGTGA
>CAZTOM010000305.1:1965-2514 GCA_964615555.1 uncultured Actinomycetaceae bacterium | reverse complement strand
ACGTGTAGGTGGAGGCCTCCGTGGTCCACGGTGCGGCGTTGTTGAGGACCTGGCGAGTGAAGACCTGCCAGGTGACCACGATCACGAGGAACACGAACAGGACCAGGCAGATGCCGGCCAGCACGATCGTGACCCAGTGGCGGATCCGGTTCAGCACCGCGAAGAGCGGGCTCACCGGCTTGGTGGGCTCGGCTGAGGCGGTCTGCTCCGCAGACGTGGCCAGCTCGGCAGACGTGGCCGCCTCGTCCGCAACATCGCGGGAGGCGGTGGCGTCCCCGGCTGTGGTGGCGAGATCGTCTCCGAGGGGTGTGTGGTCCGCCAGGGGCGCATCGTCCGCCGAGTGCGCCCCATGCGCACTGGCCGAGTCGGGCCCGAGCGGTGCGCCGCCGCGCACGGGTTCACCGTCCCGCGCCGGCTTCTCGGGTTCGAGGGGTTTCGGGTTCACTGTTCGGCTCCGTTTCCCAGGGGCGGCCGCGTTGCCGCTCCCGGCAGACTACTGTTTGTGAAACGGAGGGGCGGCCGGGGTGGACTGATAACACGCGGCCCACC
>CAZTOM010000305.1:0-1955 GCA_964615555.1 uncultured Actinomycetaceae bacterium | reverse complement strand
CCGTGCCCCCGGGCCGGCCGCGTCCCCCCTCCCCCCCCCCTACTGTTGGTCAACCGGCGGGGCGCCGGTGACCGCGTCACCCCCGGCGCCCCTCCGGTCAGGGCTGGCCCCTACTGCTGGGCTCCCCGGATGGACTCGAGCAGGGACTGCTGCTCAGGCGTGGTGAGGAACTGGTCCAGGAGCGGCTCCAGCGCCTCGCGGAAGGCGGCCTCGTCCACCTCGGTGAACGTGGCTCCGCCGGCCTCGGCCTGCGCGGTGTTGTCCTCCGTGAGTTCCTTCCAGAGCTCGGTGTGCTGCTGCCATGCACCGTTCCAGGCGTCCTCGAACGCGGCACGGTCCTCAGCGGACATCGAGTTCAGGGTCTCCGTGTTGATGATCAGGAAGTCGGCACCCACGAGGTGGCGGGTGTAGGAGAAGTACGGGGCAACCTCGAAGTGCTTCTGCGAGAAGTACGAGATCTCGTTGTTCTCCGCACCGTCGATCACGCCGGACTGGAGGCCCGTGTAGACCTCGCCGTACGCCATCGGGGTGGGCGAGCCGCCCAGCGCCTCGATCATGGCGAGGAAGACGGGGCTCTCCTGCACGCGGATCTTCTTGCCCGCGAGGTCCGCCGGGGTCTCCACGGGGTCCTTGGTGTACATGGAGCGCGCACCCTGGGTGAGCGGGCCGATCACGGTGATGTTGTTCGACTCCTCCAGCGAGCTGTAGATGTCGCCCATCATCTCGAGGTCCGTGAGGATGCTCATCTGCTCGTCGATGTCACCGAACACCGTGGGCAGCGAGAAGATCACGAAGTCCTCGTTGATGTTCTCGAGCTGCGGGGCGGAGACGATCGCGAGGTCCACCACACCGGAGCTCACCATCTGGAGGTACTCGCCCTGGTCGCCCAGCGTGGAGTTCGGGAACACGTCATTGCCCCCGCGGCCGTCCGGGGCTACGGACAGCCCCGTCCCCTTGCCCGCCAGCGAGGGTTGGGTGGGGTGGGTCTCGGTCTGGTTGTGGGCGAGGCTCAGGGCCTTGCCCTCGGCGCCGCCACCCTCGCCACCGGCGTCGGGCGTGGTCTCGCCACCTGCATCGGGCGTGGTCTCACCGGTCGCGGCCGTGGTGGTGTCCCCACCGGGCGCGGGCGTCTCGGTGCCACCGTTTCCGTTGCCACCGCACGCGGCGAGTGCGAGGGCCGCCACTGCGGCAGTCGCGATGCCTGCCATTCGATTGATTCTCCGCATGCTTTCTCCTTCGAAAGAGCCACTGTGGTTGGTCTATGGAAAGACCATGCCTACGAGCTTAAGTCTGACCATCCGCGCGGCGGCGTCTTCTGGAAACTGCTGCTAGCTTGTTGCACGTTCGTGACGTTCTGGGCTATCATGCCGCGATTTTGCGGCAGAACCACACCGTTAATCCGCGCCGTCGCCGGCACCCCGGGCCCGCGTCCCAGCCCCGCCACCGGCCCCGCCGCCAGCCCCGCCGCCAGCCCCGCCGCTGGGCTCCTCGCCCAGCTCGGCCAGGAGCGCCGCTTCCTTCTTCCGCACCGCGTCGTCGCGCACCCAGCGCCACCACACCACGAGCGCGAACCCGCCGAACACGAACCACTCCACCGCGTAGAACAGGTTCTGCATGTTCATCCCGCGCTCGCGTTCGTAGGAGGGCGGTGGCATGGTGCGCAGGTTCGGATCGTCCGCCGCCTCGAGCACGAGGAAGCCCGTGTACGTGCGCCCACCCCACTCGTTCGCGAGCTGCGCCGTGGAGATCGAGCCCACCACCCCCGGCGGGTAGTCACCCGTGGCGGAGTCCTCCGCGCTCGAGAGGTACCCGCGCACCTCCCCCGCGCCACTGGGCACCGGCGCCAACTGCTCCACGCCGGCCACCACGTCCTCGCCCACCTCGGCCGCCGGGATCCACCCGCGCAGCACCGGGATCCACAGCCCCGACGACGCACCCCGGCCCTCGCCGTCGCC
>CAZTOM010000304.1:0-2531 GCA_964615555.1 uncultured Actinomycetaceae bacterium | reverse complement strand
CGAGCGGGAGGTGGCCAACTACGTGGGCCAGGAGGACGCGATCCTCTTCTCCTCGTGCTTCGACGCCAACGGCGGCATCTTCGAGGTGCTCTTCGGCGAGGGGGACGCCATCGTCTCCGACCAGCTCAACCACGCCTCCATCATCGACGGCGTCCGCCTCTCCAAGGCCGCCCGGTTCCGCTACCAGAACGCGGACATGGAGGACCTCCGCGCGCAGTTGACCGCCGCCCGCGAGGGCGGGGCGCGCCGGATCGTGGTGGTCACGGACGGCGTGTTCTCGATGGACGGCTACTTCGCCCCGCTGCCGGAGATCTGCGACCTCGCCGAGGAGTTCGGCGCCCTCGTGATGGTGGACGACTCCCACGCCACCGGCTTCATCGGCCCCACCGGCGCCGGTACGCCCGAGCACTTCGGGGTCACGGACCGGATCGACATCATCACCTCCACCTTCGGCAAGGCGCTCGGCGGGGCCTCCGGCGGCTTCGTGGCCGCCCGCTCCGAGATCGTGGAGCTGCTGCGCCAGCGCGCCCGCCCCTACCTCTTCTCCAACTCCGTGGCACCCTCCGTGGTGGCCGGCGCCCGCGTGGCGATCCGCCTCGCCCGCGAGGCCGATGCCGGGCGGGAGAACCTGCGGGCCATGTCCGCGCTCTTCCGCTCCCTCATGGACGAGGCGGGCTTCGAGGTCCTCCCCGGCGAGCACGCCATCCACGCGGTCATGTTCCCCGGCGACGACGGCGCCCGCCTGGCCGCGCAGGTCGCCGACGCCATGCTCGAGCTGGGGGTGTACGTGATCGCGTTCTCCTTCCCCGTGGTCCCGCGCGGGCTCGCCCGGATCCGGGTGCAGCTCTCCGCCGCCCACTCCGAGGCGGACGTGCGCGCGTGTGTGGACGCCTTCGTGAAGGCTCGCGCCGCCGTCGTCGGAGCGCAATGAGGGAGCCTGACCGGGGGCGTGGGCGCGAGGGCGCGCGCGGGCATGGGCGCGGGCCTGCGGACGAACCTCAGCGCGAGGACGGGCCGGGCCTCGCCGGCGAGATGGGCCTCTACCTCGCCACCGCGGCGATCTTCCTGGCGATCGGGCCGCTTGGGTACGTGGTCATGGCGCTCGCGGGACCCGTCATGGGGGAGTCCGCGATCGTGATCCCGCTCGTGATGCTCATGGTGGCGGCGCTCATCTACGTGGTGGTGCCGCGCTCACCGTTCTGGCGGCCCCGGAGCGCCGGTGACGCGTTCGGACTGACGATCCTCGTGATGGTGTGGCCGATCATCCTCCTGTTCGCTGCGGGCAACACGCTGCCCGCGCTCCTGCGCGCGAACCCGGCCTTCTTCGCCCTCCTCGCCCTCATGGCGGTGGGCGTGTTCCTGGGATTGCGGGCCAAGGCCCGCGGCTGGAGGGGACGGCGGGAGCGCGCGCGGTAGGGCGGGCAGATGCAGGGGAGCGGCAGCCGGGCAAGACTGGTGGCATGAGAATCGGTTTCCACGCCTCCCACGAGCAGATTTCCCCGCGCCAACTCCTCCTCGACGTCCAGCATGCCGAGCGTGCGGGCTTCCAGATGGCCATGTGCTCGGACCACTTCGCGCCGTGGTCCGAGCGGCAGGGCCACTCCGGCTACACCTGGTCCTGGCTCGGGTCTGCGCTGGCGACGACGTCGCTCACCTTTGGGACCGTGAGCGCACCCGGGCAGCGCTACCACCCCGCCGTCCTCGCGCAGAAGATCGCCACCCTCGGCCAGATGTTCCCCGGCCGCATCTGGACGGCGCTCGCGAGCGGTGAGGCGATCAACGAGTCGATCACGGGGGAGCGGTGGCCCCGCAAGGAGGTGCGGGTCCAGCGGCTCGAGGAGTCGGTGGGCGTGATCCGCCGCCTCCTCGCCGGGGAGGAGGTGACCCATGACGGGCTCATCAGCGTGGACCGGGCCCGGATCTGGGACCTGCCCGAGGAGGTGCCCCAGCTCATCGGCCCCGCGATCTCACCGGCCTCCGCGGCGCGCGTGGCCAAGTGGGCGAACGGCCTCATCACCGCCAACCAGGACCACGAGACCCTGCGGCGCGTGGTGGCCGCCTACCGGGAGGCCGGCGGGCGCGGCCCCCTCGCCCTCCAGGTCCACCTGAGCTGGGCGGAGGACGTGGACGAGGCCGAACGGCTCGCCCACGAGCAGTGGCGCGCCAACATGCTGGGAGCGCCCCTGAACAGGGACGTGGACTCCACCGCCGCGTTCGATGCCGGGACCCGGTTCATCACCCGCGAGCAGGTGCACTCCCGCGTGCGCATCTCCGAGGAGCCCGCCCAGCACGCCGAGTGGATCTCCGAGTACGCGGAGATGGGATTCGAGGACATCTACCTGCACCACGTGGGCCAGGACCAGCAGCGCTTCATCGATGTGTTCGGTGAGCAGGTGATCTCGCAGTTCGCCTGATCCGGACCACTCCTGTTGCCGAGTCCGGGGGCATCGGTTCGGATGGAGGGTATGCGGATAACGGACACGAGTGACCTGTGGTGGAAGAGCGCCATCATCTACTGCCTGGACATCGAG
>CAZTOM010000303.1:0-2537 GCA_964615555.1 uncultured Actinomycetaceae bacterium | reverse complement strand
GTCTACGACGTGGCCCAGCGCCTGCCGCACGCCGGTGGCGAGCTGGTGTTCAAGGAGGTCGACTCCCTGAAGAAGGCCACGGACGACCCGGCCCGCCCGTACGTGGTGGTGCTCGGCGGAGCCAAGGTGGCGGACAAGCTCGGCGTGATCGCCAACCTGCTGGAGAAGGCCGACACCCTCATCATCGGTGGTGGGATGGCCTACACCTTCCTCAAGGCCCAGGGCCACGAGGTGGGCACCTCCCTGCTGGATGAGGAGAACATCGAGACCGTGAAGGGCTACCTGGCCACCGCGGAGGAGAAGGGCGTGAAGATCCTCCTCCCCGTGGACACCGTGGTGGCCTCCACCTTCGAGGGCGAGGGCGTCGAGGTGGTTGCGGCCGACCAGATGCCCGCGGACAAGATGGGCCTGGACATCGGTCCGGAGACCCAGAAGCTCTTCTCCGACGCGATCGCCGAGGCGAAGACCATCGTGTGGAACGGCCCCATGGGCGTGTTCGAGAACCCGGCGTTCGCCGCCGGCACCCGCGCGGTCGCGGGCGCCATGGAGGCAGCCGAGGGCTTCACCGTGGTGGGTGGTGGCGACTCCGCCGCAGCCGTCCGCCAGCTCGGCTTCGACGAGGCGAAGTTCTCCCACATCTCCACCGGTGGTGGGGCATCCCTCGAGTACCTCGAGGGCAAGGTCCTGCCCGGCATCAACGTCCTGGAGGCCTGACATGACGAACACCCGCACCCCGCTGATGGCGGGCAACTGGAAGATGAACCTGGACCACCAGGAGGCCATCTCGCTCGTCCAGAAGCTCGCCTGGAGCCTGAAGGACGCGAAGCACGACTACTCCTCCGTCGAGGTGGCGGTGATCCCGCCCTACACGGACATCCGCTCCGTGCAGACCCTCGTGGACGGGGAGAAGCTCGAGGTCCGCTACGGCGCCCAGGACGTCTCCGTGCACGAGTCCGGTGCCTACACCGGGGAGATCTCCACCGCGATGCTCTCCAAGCTCGGCGTGGACTACGTGGTGGTGGGCCACTCGGAGCGCCGCCAGTACCACGGCGAGGACGACGCCCTGGTGGGGGCGAAGGCCGCCGCCACGCTGAAGGCCGGCATGGTGCCGATCATCTGCGTGGGCGAGGGCCTGGACGTCCGTAAGGAGGGCCGCCAGGTGGACTACACCCTCGCGCAGGTGGACGGCTGCTACGCCGGCCTGAGTGCCGAGGACGCGGCGAAGACCGTGGTGGCCTACGAGCCCGTCTGGGCGATCGGCACCGGTGAGGTGGCCACCCCGGCAGACGCGCAGGAAGTGTGCGGCGCGATCCGCGGCCGGCTGGCCGAGCTCTACGACGAGGACGTGGCCTCCAAGGTCCGCGTGCTCTACGGCGGCTCGGTGAAGTCCTCCAACGTGGCCGCGATCATGGCCGAGGAGGACATCGACGGTGCCCTCGTGGGCGGCGCCTCCCTCCAGGCGGAGGAGTTCGCGGCAATCGTGAGGTACCAGTCACACGCCACGGCCTGATCAGCCCCATCTGATGGCGGCGTGCCTTCGGGCGCGCCGCCATCGGTTATCCTTGAGCGAGCACCCGAACTGTAAGGAACAAGTACCCCATGATCGACGTCCTCAAGATCGTCCTGGATATCCTGCTTATCCTGACGTCCATCTTCTTGATCCTCACCGTCCTGATGCACAAGGGCAAGGGCGGCGGCCTGTCGGACATGTTCGGTGGCGGCATCTCGACCATGGCCGGTTCGTCCGGCGTGGCCGAGCGGAACCTGAACCGGATCACGATCTTCGTGGCCCTTGTCTGGGTCACCTCGATCCTGCTCCTCGGGCTCATTCAGCGGTTCGTCGCCTAGGTCAGGAAGGAGATCGCGTCAGTGGCTGGAGGCAACGCGATCCGCGGTTCCCGCGTTGGTTCGGGACCCATGGGAGAGGCCGAGAGGGGAGAGCTCGCACCCAGGGTGCGCGTCTCCTACTGGTGTGCAGAGGGTCATGAGACCACCCCGTCCTTCTCCACGGAGGCGGAGGACGAGATCCCGGAGATCTGGGACTGCCCGCGCTGCGGGCTCCCTGCCGGGACCGATCCGGAGAACCCGCCGGAGCCCCCCAAGAACGAGCCCTACAAGACGCACCTCGCCTACGTGAAGGAGCGCCGCACGGACGAGGATGGCGCCGCCCTCCTTGAGGAGGCCCTCGCCGCGCTCCGGGAGCGCCGCGGGATCGGCGGCTAGCGAGCAGCCTCAGACGGCGTGCGCCTCAGGCCCCGGCCGCTCGCGCCCCACAAGCCCCGGCCGCTCGCGCCCCACAAGCCCCGGCCGCTCGCGCCCCACGCCCCAGACGGCGTGCGCCTCAGGCCCCGGGGGCGTCGGTGGCGTCGATGCCCGCGGCGGCCGCATCCAGCAGCCAGAGCGTGGAGTCCCCCCGCACCCGCGCCACGGGCAACGCGTCGCTGCCCTCCCCGCCGGCATGGGAGGCCGCCACGGCCTCCGTCTTGTCCTCCACGGCGGCCACGAACCACAGCTCGACCGTGTCCACGAGCTACTCC
>CAZTOM010000302.1:0-2583 GCA_964615555.1 uncultured Actinomycetaceae bacterium | reverse complement strand
CTGTGCTTCCGTCCCGCACCCGTTCTACTTCCTCCCGACGGCGTCTCTCGCGTCCTGTGCTTCCGTCCCGCACCCGTTCTACTTCCTCCCGACGGCGTCTCTCGCGTCCCGTGCGCCTCCTCGCCCTGCTCCTGGGCCTGCTCCTGGTAGCCGGCTGCACCTCCCTGCCGCGCTCCGGCCCGGTCCGCTCGGCAGCGCCGCAGATCCCGGCCGGCTACGGCGTGGACGTGCTGGCGGAGGGCCCCGCGCAGGACGCCACCCCGCAGCAGATCGTGGAGGGCTTCCTGCGGGCCTCCGCCTACGGGCACGGAGACGAGTTCTCCGTGGCCAACCAGTACCTGGCCCCTGGCGTGGAGTGGGATCCCCTCACCCGCGTGCGGGTCTACACCGCGGAGACCGCGCCCGAGTACTCCGTGCGGGAATCGGACGGCGGCATCACGGTGGCCGTGAGCCAGGTGGCCGCGGTGGACGATGTGGGCCGCTACTCGGTGCAGGAGCCGGAGGAGGTCTCCGCCACGTTCTCCCTGGTGCGCACCCAGGACATGCAGTGGCGCATCGCCTCCCTGGAGGACGGCCTGCTGGTCTCGGACTCCAACTTCCGCCAGACCTTCTCCGTGGCGCCCCTCTACTTCCTCACCCGGGACTTCTCCGCCTCCGTCCCGGAGCTGCGCTACTACCCGCTGGAGAACCGGGCCGCCCACCTCGTGGCCGGGCTGCTGGGGGGACCCTCCGGGTGGCAGGAGCGCGGCGTGACCACCGCGTTCCCGCCGGGAACCGAACTCGGGCGCGCGGGCGTGGTGGTCCAGGAGGGCCTCGCCACCATCAACCTGTCGGAGGACTTCATGCTCGCCGACGACCAGGAGCTCGCCCTCGCCAACGCCCAGCTCGAGCAGACCCTGGCCGGACTGACCGAGGTGGGGGCCATCGAGATTCAGGTGCGCGGGGCTCCGGTCACCATCCCCGACTTCGCGGTGGACCTCACCCTCCCGCAGCCCGCCCCCGGCCCCGTGGTGGTCTCCCGCTCCACGCTCGCCCGCTACTCCCCGGCCACGGGCGTCCAGGCCATCCCCGGGGTCCCCAGCCTGCTCGGCCGCGATCCGCGCCACCCCGCCATCCCCTACGAGGGCGTGGACGCGCCCCGCGTGGTGCTCGTGGATTCCAACACCACCCTCCTCACCGTCCCCGACGACGGCACCGACCCCGCCCCGATCTTCAGCGGCATCAACCTGATCCCACCCTCCCTGGACCGCTACGGCTGGATCTGGACCGCGCAGCGCTACCGGGCCGGGGAGATCGTGGCCGTGCGCCGGGATCGCAACATCGCCCGCATCGACTCCTCCTGGCTCGCGGAGCGCTCCATCTCCGATGTCCGGGTGGCCGCCGACGGCGCCCGCGCCGTGGTGGTCTCCCACGCCGAGGGCCGCAGCTACGTGGAGCTCGTGGGCGTGGGCCGGGACACCCTGGGCCGGCCGCGCTCCCTGGGCGAGCCCCTGCGGATCGCCGAGCACCTGGAGACCGTGCTGGACGTGTCCTGGGTGGACCAGACCAGCCTCGTCCTGCTCGGCCGGGCCCACGACGACGATGACGTGAAGGTCCACCGTGTCTCCATCGGCGGCCCCACCTCCGTGCTGGCCTCCCTGCCCGCCACAGCGGACCTCGTCTCGCTGGCATCCAACCGCTCCGAGCGCTCCGTGGTGGTGGCCAACGCCAACGGCTGGCTCTACGTCCGCTCCGGCGCCGCCTGGCAGATGGTGGTCACCGGCATTTCGGACCCCGCCTACTCCGGCTGACCGCGGCGGGTGGGGTGCGCCCCGCCACCGTTCGCGTTGCGCGCCGGGCGGGATGCACCCCGCCGCCGAGTTCGTGTTGCGCGCCGGGCGCGGCGTTCTCCACAGCCCCCTCCGCTGCAGCTCCCTCCCCAGATTCGCACCCGAACCCACCCACGCCGTGCACCCGCACCCATGCTGGACGTATGCCCGCTCCTCCCGCCACCACAACCACCTTCACCGCAGCCACCTGCATCGGCCCCGCCACCACAACCAGCTCCAACGACCCCGCCACTTCCCCTGCCCGCGGGGTGGCACCTTGTCCAGCGCGCTCGTCCGACTGGTTCGGCGAGGTCCGGGCGGCGCTCATCGCCGGGCTGGACGTGCTCACCCCGCTCGTGTGCGCCGGGTGCGGCGCCCAGGGTGCCGCGGTCTGCGAGGAGTGCGGCGCGGCCCTCCACGCGCCCCTCATCCGCTCCGACGGCGGCGCCCGGGAACTCGCTGGCACGGGCCTTCCGGTGTGGTCGACTGCCGAGTACACGGGGGGCACCCGCTCCCTGGTCCTCGCGTGGAAGCGTGGCCGGGAGGACGTGGCCGCTGCGGTGGAGGAAGCGGGCCGCGAGATGGCCGACCGCTGGCTGGCCGTGGCTGAGGACGTGCCGCGCCGCGTGGTGGTGGTCCCCGCACCCTCCGGGTGGCGGCGCCGGGCCCGCGGGCTGCTGGTGGCGCGGAACCTCGCCGGGTGGATCGCGGCGGGCCTCGAAGGTGGGGGAGTGCGGGCCAGGGTGGCGGACGTGCTGCGGCGCCGGGGCCGCGG
>CAZTOM010000301.1:0-2591 GCA_964615555.1 uncultured Actinomycetaceae bacterium | reverse complement strand
CGTCGCCCTGGTCGACGCGGTCTTGCAGACATGGTGGTCTCGGGACTGCTCGCTCGGATGCTCGCCCCCGGGAGCACCGCCGACCTGGGCACCCGGGTCATCATCGCGGGAGGCGCTATTCCTGACGACGCGTCCCGCCATGCGACGGTCTGGGGAGCCGGCGTGGATATGTCTGGCAGTTCTATTGTCCGCCAGTTGCCGCCTGCCCTCGATGTTCGAGCGGTCCGCGGACCGTGGACACGCCGCGTCCTCGAACAGTTGGGGACTCCCTGCCCGGCGGTCTACGGTGATGCGCTCGCGCTCACTGCACGCTTTTTCCCAGAGCTCCGTCTTCTCCCGAGCATCCCGGTATCCGATGCGCTATGCGTACCTGACCCGGACGACGTGTCTTGGCTCGGGCCGCAAGCCGTTGCGGCGGGCCTGCAGGTGCTGACCCCGTCGGACGACTACCTGAGCGCTCTGCAGACCATCGCCCGGTCATCCTTCGTCGTGGGGTCGTCCCTCTCCGCTGTGGTGATTGCGGAGTCATTCGGGATCCCAGCACGACTCGTCCGCAGCAGGGCGGTGCCGACCTTCAGTTTCCGCGACTACCTCGCGGGCTCGGGCCGGCCGTTCGAAACGGTTGCCAGGTCCCTGGATGAAGCATGCCGGATGGGGGGTGCCCCGCCGCCTGTGGCAGACCTGGATAGCTTCGTCGAGGCCTTCCCGTACGACCTGCTCGGAGAATCCCGGCATGCCCCGGAGGTGGATGCCAACGCCCTTGCAGAGATCGACCACGGCAGGTGGCTGGAGCATTGGGAGCGCGATCCGGATGGCATCGAGCAGACCGAAGCGTGGCGAGACCTGTTGGCTGAGCAGGTCCGGGCCGTCGACACCCCACCGGTCCAAGCCGCACACCACTTGGTCGCCCAGCGGACCTGGTTCTATCCCGACGCCGATGTCGGCACA
This sequence comes from uncultured Actinomycetaceae bacterium, assembly GCA_964615555.1. Lineage (GTDB taxonomy): Bacteria > Actinomycetota > Actinomycetes > Actinomycetales > Actinomycetaceae > JAAZBW01. Next base: position 1,643 of record CAZTOM010000301.1, on the reverse strand, counting down.
CTCGACCGCATCATGATGTCCCTGGATGCCGCTGCCCGCAGGGACGCGGAGAGTCTCGCGGCGGTCCTTTCCGCAGCCGGCGGCGAACTCGAGGCGGTCATCTATGACTATCGCAGGACACCGTCCGTCGGGTTTGCGTCCCTGACTCTCTTCAACCCGACTCCGGCGGACTCGCCGGTTCTCGTCGAGGTGAGACAGGGGGACCATACGCCGGTGGAGATCACGACCGTCGGCCTGACCATGAGCGACACCCAGGTTCGGATCGACCTCGATGCCATCATCCCCCCGGATTGGCCGGATCTCAGCCCTGCGGACTGCACGGTGACCGTCACATTTGCCAGTGGCCTCACCCAGCAGGCCAAGACCTATGCCGACACCCGGATTCCACCTTTCCAGGTCGTGGCGCCTGAAACCACTCAGGACCTTGGAGGGGATGAGTAGCTATGGCCACGATCTACGAGTTTCCTAACTGGACAACAAATCCCTACACCAACATGCTGCTCCTCGAGGCGAGAGCGCGAGGCTGGTCGGTACGCGGAAGTGCCCATTTCCAGACACTCATGCGCGAGCTGGATACCTTGAACGAGGGCGATGTTCTGCATGTGCAGTGGACCAGTCCGATCTCCTCGGGTGCCGCACGCTCGGAATTTCACCGACGGATCAAGACCTTCTCAGGCTCAGTCGGCAATGCCAAACGGAGAGGGGTCAAGGTCATCTGGACAGTCCATAACCTCGTGGCGCACGACACCAGCAACCATGATCTCGAAGTGCAGTTGGCCAAGGCTCTGGCCACGTTGGCCGACCTCGTCATCATTCTCAACTCGCACACGGTCTCCGCGGCGGAGCCGTTCGTCTCGAGTCCCCCGAGCAAGGTGTTCCACCTTCCGCACCCCAGTTACGTCGGGGTCTACCCACCCGCCATGCCCCGGCAGGAGGTCGAGGCCCACCTCGGGATCCCCCAAGGGGTCCGTACCATCGGGTTCGTCGGTGCCATCCGTCCCTACAAGGGCGTCGGAGATCTGCTCAACGCGGCACGTGTGGTGGCAGAACGGCTTCCCCGCATCGGCGTGGTTCTCGCCGGCGCGACCAGCGAGTGGGCGATGAAGGAGGTCGACGGCCATGGGCCCCACTCCCTACCGCTGTTCCGCCGACACACTCAACTGAGCGATGACGAGATCGCCCTATGGTCCTCGGCGTGCGATGTCATCGTGCTGCCCTACCGCGGCATCCTCAACTCAGGATCCTTGCACCTGGCCGCCACCTTCGGCATACCGGTCGTCCTGCCGGCGCTCCCGCACCTCACCGCCGAGTACGGCGATCAGGAATGGATCACCTTCTTCGACGATGCAGACGGCGCCGAGCGCCACCGCGCCATTGCGTCGGCGATCGAACAGTCCTTGAACCACGGCACCGCGGCCCGACGGTCGGCACGTGCCTTTGCATCGTCGTACACTCCATTCGACATGAGTGTGCGATTTGCAGATCTGCTCGATGACTTCTGCGGCACCTGAGATTCGGCAAGGAGAACCGCGTTGACCAAGGTCTTCCTCGTCGGCGGTGCCGGCGTCCCGAACTACGGCGACGAACTCATCGTCGATCACTGGCTGCGCTGGTACACAGCAAGAGGGATCACTCCCGCAGAC
>CAZTOM010000300.1:0-2608 GCA_964615555.1 uncultured Actinomycetaceae bacterium | reverse complement strand
CTGAACACGGAGTCCTCGATCTTCCTGTCCCGCTCCCTGGAGCAGGCGCAGGGCGAGGACATGATCGAGAAGCAGAACGCCGAGCAGGGCCTGATGCCGATCGTCTCCGACGAGTCCATGACCTACGGCTACACCTCCGAGAACCAGCAGGTCACCGCGGCGTTCCTACGCGGCGAGCAGCCGCTCGAATCGCTCCGCAACGGTGTGGCCGTGGTGGAGCTGCTCATGGCGGCGTACCTCTCCGCCCAGCTCGGGGAGACCGTGAGGTTCCCGGTGGACCTGGAGGAGTTCGTACCGGACGTGGCGCAGGGCACCTGGAAGCCCTAGGAGGCCCCGCCCGAGCGACGGCGCCCCGCCCCTACCGCTGCGCGTACAGCTCGCGCCGCGCTGCGTAGGCCTCCCGCACCGCCGGGGCCGCCTCCCCCTCGACCGACCTCGAGGGCGAGACGTTCCACCGCGGCAGCTCGCCGGTGAGCGCCCACGCGGCCTGCCGCGCCGCGCCGTCCGCCACGTACTCGCCGGGCTCGGGGACCTGTACCGCGCGTCCGAACACCGTGGGCGCCACCTGCTGCAACGCCCGCGAGCGCGCCGCCCCGCCCACGAGCCGGATCCGCTCCACGGGCACGCCCTGCGCCTCCACCGCGTCCAGCCCGTCCGCGAGCAGGGCGAGGAGGCCCTCCACCGCGGCGCGCGCGAGGTTCTCCCGCGTGGTGTTCGCCAGGGTCATCCCGAGCAGGGACGCGGTGGCGCGGGGCAGGTTGGGCGTGCGCTCCCCCTGGAAGTAGGGGACGAGCGTGAGCCCGCCCGCGCCGGGTTCGCCCGCGAGCGCGAGCCCGTCGAAGCCCTCGTGGTCCACCCCGAGCAGCGTCCGCACCTGGTCCAGGACCTGCGCCCCGTTGAGCGTGACCGCGAGCGGCAGGTAGTTGCCCGTGGCGTCCGCGAACCCCGTCACGAGGCCGCGGGGATCCCGCACCGGCTCCGCCGTCACCGCGGACACCACCCCGGACGTGCCGAACGAGATCGCCACGTCCCCGGGCACCATCTCCAGCCCGAGCGCCGCCCCGGCGTTGTCCCCGCACCCCGGGCCCAGGACGATCCCGGCCGGCGCCGCGTCGGTGTCCACCGTCGTCCCCGCGCTCGCCTCCGGCGCCAGCACCTGCGGCAGCGCCACCTGGGAGGCGTCCCGGCGCAGCGCCATCGCCAGGACGTCCGTGTCGTACCGCCCGCCGACGGCGTCGAAGTAGCCGGTCCCGGACGCGTCCGACCGGTCGGTCGCGAGTGCGTCAAACCCGGCCTCGCGTCCCCCCAGGAGTCGCCACGTCAGCCAGTCGTGCGGCAGGGCGACGGCGGCCACCCGCCCTGCGTTGTCGGGCTCGGCGTCCGCGAGCCACCGGAGCTTGGTGACCGTGAGTGAGGCGACCGGGACGGTACCGGTCGATTCGGCCCAGAGGCGAGGGCCGTCGTCGGGCCCCGAACCGCGGGCCTGCCCGAGCTCAGCGATGAGGTCCTGGGCGGCGCCGGCGGAGCGGGTGTCGTTCCACAGGAGGGCGTTTCGGATGACGTGCCCGTCCGCGTCCATCGCGACCATGCCGTGCTGCTGGCCCGAGATCGAGAGGGCGGCGACGTCGTCGAGGCCCCCGGCGGCGCGGACGGCCTCCGCGAGCGCGGTCCACCACGCCTCCGGGTCCACCTCGGTGCCGGGTGGGTGGGGGGCAGAGCCCGTGCGGACGAGCGTGCCGTCCGCGGCGTCCCTGATGACCACCTTGCAGGACTGGGTCGAGGAGTCGACCCCCGCCACGAGCGTCATCGCGAGTCTCCTCCCGCGCTCAGCGTGCCCCGGTCAGGTGCAGGGCGGCGAGCTGGTGCAGTTTCACGAATCCGTAGTCGCGCTGGGCGGCCGCGTCCACGTCGAAGTCCTCGAACGCGGAGCGGTCGGCCAGGAATGCCTCCACGGTCTCGTCCTCCGCCAGCGTGGGCTCCCCGAGCTCGTAGACGCCGGAGTGGCGCAGCGCCTCCTGGACGTCCGGGTCCGCGCGGAAGGCGGCGGCGCGCTCCTTGAGGACCAGGTAGAGCTCCATGTTGGCCTTCGCGGAGTCCCACACCCCGTCCATCCCGTCGGTGCGCGAGGGCTTGTAGTCGAAGTGGCGCGGGCCGTCGTAGGTGGGCCCGCCGCCGGGGAAGCCGTTTTCCACCAGGTCGACGGTGAAGAAGGCGGAGAGGAGGTCCCCGTGGCCGAACACGAGGTCCTGGTCGAACTTGACGCCCTTCTGGCCGTTGAGGTCGATGTGGAAGAGCTTCTCCTGCCACAGGGCCTGGGCGATCCCGGCGGTGAAGTTGAGGTTCGCCATCTGCTCGTGGCCCACCTCCGGGTTGAGTCCCACGATGTCCCCGTGCTCCAGCATGGAGATGAATCCGAGGGCGTGGCCCACGGTGGGCAGCAGGATCTCGCCGCGCGGCTCGTTGGGCTTGGGCTCGAGGGCGATCCGCAGGCCGTAGCCGTTGTCCTTGATGTAGCCGGCCACCGTGTCGATCCCCTCGGCGTAGCGGGAGAGGGCGGCGAAGTAGTCCTTCGAGGAGTCGTACTCGGCGCCCTCGCGGCCGCCCCACA
>CAZTOM010000299.1:0-2630 GCA_964615555.1 uncultured Actinomycetaceae bacterium | reverse complement strand
GCCGGCAACCTGCTGGGTGGGGAGCAGTCCGGCCACATCGCCGGCGTGGGCTTCGACCTGTACGTGCGCATGGTCTCCGAGGCCGTCACCGGCTTCAAGGGGGAGGAGACCCAGCGCGCGGACGTGCGGATCGAACTGCCCATCAACGCCCACGTGCCCCACGACTACATCGCCCACGAACGCCTCCGCCTCGAGGCCTACTCCAAGATCGCGGCCGCAGACACGGACGCGGACCTGGACGCGATCCGCGCAGAGCTCACCGATCGCTACGGCGCCCCGCCCGAGCCGGTGGAGCGCCTCTTCGCCGTGGCCCGGGTGCGCCACCACGCCCGCGAGGTGGGCCTCGCGGAGGTCTCCCAGCAGGGCAAGTACGTGCGCCTCTCCCCGGTGGAGATCCCCGAGTCCGCCCAGCTCCGGCTCAAGCGACTCCACCCCGGCACCATCCTCAAGCCCGCCATCCGGGCGGCGCTCGTGCCCTTCCCCACCACCTCCCGCATGGGCGGCAAGCCCCTCACGGACGCCGCCCTCCTGGACTGGCTCGAGGAGCTGGTGGGAATCCTGCGCCCGATCGGTACCGCGCCCACCACCCCCTGACCGCCCACCACCCCCTGACCACAGGGATAGGATGACCGAAGAGAATCTTCACCAGGAGGAACCCGTGATCCGTCGTCCGCTCCGCCTCGCTGCCGCGCTCGCCGCGGTGGCCGCCCTGCTCGCCGGCTGCCAGGCACCCGGCACAGCCGCCACCGTGAACGGGGAGCGCATCACGGACCGCGAGGTCTCCCAGGTGGTGGCCGACTGGCGCGAGTGGGTCAACCCCCAATACTCCAACCTTCAGGCCGTGGGCAGCTTGGTGCTCGCCCGCGTGGTGGAGCCCGTCGCCGGCGATCACGGCATGGCCATCAGCGACCAGCAGGTGGTCACCCTCCTGAACGAGGACCGCGACCGCTTCGGCATGGAGCCCGTGGAGGAATCCGATCTCTCGCCCGCCTTCCTCGACGCCCTGCGCTCCGAGCTCTGGTTCAGCGGCCTCCAGTCCGGTCAGGCCGCCCCCGAGTTCGGCGAGGCCGTCAACACCGCCCTCACCGACGTGGATGTGGAGATCAACCCGCGCTACGGCGTCCAGGGCACCGAGGGCGAGCTCTTCATGCCGGACACGCCCGAGTGGATCGCCACCAGCTCCGCCCGCTGAGCATGCCCGGCACCAGCCGCCTCCCCTCCCCATCCCCCGACGGCGGGGCCTCCCTCCCGTTGCCCGTTCCCGACGGCGCCGCTCCCGTTCCGTCGACCGTTCCCGACGGCGCCGCCCGCCTGCCGTCCGGGCGTGCGGCCGGGCTGCGGCTGCTGGAGGCAGTGGCCGTCATGGACCGGCTCCGCTCCCCGGGCGGGTGCCCGTGGGATGCGGAGCAGACCCACGCCTCCCTGGTGCCCTACGCCCTGGAGGAGGCCTACGAGGTGGCGGACGCCGTGGACCGGGAGGACTGGGACGGGCTCGTGGAGGAGCTCGGGGACCTACTGCTCCAGGTGGTCTTCCACGCCCGTGTGGCCGAGGACCGCAGCACAGAAGAGGGCGGCTTTACCATCGACCACGTGGCCTCCTCCCTCGTGGACAAGCTGGTCCGCCGCCACCCCCACGTGTTCGCCGATGCGGACCTGAACACCGAGGACGAGCTGTACGCCAGTTGGGAGCGCATCAAGAAGGCCGAGCGCGAGGCCCGCGGGGAGGCCGAGTCCCAGGGTGGGGAGCTCGCCGCCTCCCTCGCCCGGATCCCCCGGGGCCTGCCGCCAACGGTGGCCCTCCCCAAGGTGGCGGACAAGGTGCGCCGAGCGGGAGTGGAGATCCGGGACGCGGCGCGGGCGGCGTCGTCGGCGCAGCCGGGGGGAGCGGCGCTGGGTGAGGCGATGCTGCAGGTGGTGGCGGACGGCCGCGACCCGGACGCGGAGCTGCGCGCGTGGGTAGCCGCATTCGTGCGCGCGGCCGGTGAGGCGGAAGCGGAACGCGAGTAGGGCACCTTCGGCGGAGGCAGCGCGCGAGGAGAGGTGGCCGGGTGCAGCGGACGCGCCGGGCGGTAGCGCGGGCGGGGAAAGGACTTCCGCCTTCCGCGAAGGCGGACAACGTGGGCGGAAAGGCCTGCCGCGTTTTGCGGGTAACCCAATAGGCTGGCTGGGTAAGGGTCAGACAAACCAAAAGGAGATCCAGTGGCCAGCATCGAAGCTGTTGGAGCACGTGAAATCCTCGACTCTCGTGGATTCCCCACGGTCGAGGTTGAGATTCAGCTTGAGGACGGCACCGTCTCGCGCGCGGCCGTCCCCTCCGGCGCCTCCACCGGCGCATGCGCGGCGCTCGAGCGCCGCGACGGCGACTCCGGCCGCTACGGCGGCAAGGGCGTGTCGGACGCGGTTGAGGCGGTCCTCGACGAGATCGCTCCCGAGATCCTCGGCATGGAGTCCACCGACCAGCGCGTGATCGACCAGGCGATGATTGACCTGGACGGCACCTCCACCAAGTCCAAGCTCGGCGCGAACGCCATCTTGGGCGTCTCCCTCGCCGTGGCAAAGGCCTCCGCGGACTACGCGGGCCTGCCGCTCTTCCGCTACCTCGGTGGCCCGAACGCGCACCTGCTGCCCGT
>CAZTOM010000298.1:0-2632 GCA_964615555.1 uncultured Actinomycetaceae bacterium | reverse complement strand
GGGCCTCTTCAATGGCTTCATTGTCACGACACTCCGTGTCCCAGCATTTGTGGCCACTCTCGGAACGCTGAGCATCTTCCGCGGCGCTGTGCTGATTCTCACCGCAGGAGCTCCGATCCTGATCAATAGGGCCGGGTTCAAGTCCGTGGGCATTGGACAGATCGGCCCACTTCCAATTCCATTCCTGATCGCCCTCGCGATCGGAATCCTTGCATGGTTCATCCTTGAACGAACCAAGTTCGGAAAGCACCTGGTTGCTGTCGGAGGCCGTCCCGAGGCGGCTTCAGAGAGCGGGATCAACGTCCAACGGATCACCGTCCTCACCTTCACCTTCGCCGCACTGTGTGCGGGCATGGCAGGAATAGTTTTGGCGAGCCAATTGGGCGTGGCGAATGGGTCCCTTAGCGCAGGACTCGAACTTCAGGCAATCGCCATCGTGGTTCTGGGAGGCACGAGTATGGCCGGAGGTCGGGGCAACATTGTGGGAACCTTCCTCGCCGCCATTCTGCTCGCCATGATCAACTCGGGCCTTAATCTTCTGAACGTCCAATCCTTCTACCAGTACGTCGCGCTCGGAGGGCTCCTCATCTTCGCCCTCAGCCTCGATGGCATCCGCACCATCCTGGTGCGGCGGGCAGAGGAAAGGTCACTCGCATGATGTCGACCACGACTTCAATTCAGACTCAGGCCGAAGCTGAGGGCCGCGATGCACAGGTGGGGCGAGCGCGTGCACTGCGCGAGTTCCTGAGTCGCCAGTACCTCTCGCTGGTGCTCGTTGTGGTGGCAGTAGTCCTCGGATTTCTGCAGCCCTCATTCTGGGGGTCCAGCAACCTCACCAACATCCTCTTTCAGGCCGCGTTCGTCGGTATCTCTGCATGCGGTATGACCCTGCTCATCGTCGGTGGCATCCTCGACCTCTCGGTGGCGGGTGTCATAGCGATCGGCGGCATCCTCATATCCTTCGTCCTTCCGCACACCATCGTGGGAAATGCGATTCTGCTCGCCCTCGTGGTGGGGGCCGGACTCGGGCTACTGAACGGCCTGTTGGTGACCTACCTCCGGATTGCCCCATTCATTGCCACCTTGGGAACGCTCTACCTGTTCCAGGGCGTCGCGTTCATCATGACGGATGGCCACGTCTCGCCGATCTCATCGCGCGCGTACCGCAGCCTTGCGACTGGGTCGATTGGGCCTATTCCGCACGCATTCATCGCGCTCATCGTTGTTGCCCTGATCACCTACTTCCTCCTCTTCCGGACAACTTTCGGTCGGACTGTTCGTGCGACAGGATCCAACGAAGTGGCAGCAGTGTTGACGGGATTGCCGGTTCGGCGGACCAAGGTCCTCACCTTCGTCTTCGCGGGTATCTGCTTCGCGTTGGCCGGAGTCTTCATGGCGGGCCGGCTTTCGGGGGCGGAGGCCACCATGTCTCAGGGCATTGAGCTCCAGGTCATCGCAGCCGTGGTGGTGGGTGGCACCTCACTCCGCGGTGGACGGGGCAGCGTTTTCGGCACCGTCATGGGTGCGCTCTTGCTCGCGGTGCTCGCGAATGCCCTCAACCTCATGCGGGTGGCGTCTTACTGGCAGTACGTGCTCACCGGCGTGGTCGTGGTTGTGGCGGTGGCAATCGGAGCCCGTCGAGCTTCGGCCGCAGAAGTGAGGGGTGCCAGCTAGGTGGGTGCATCCCTCAACAGGTCAGACCATCTTGAACGACTTCGGCGGAGAGTCGGCTCGATCTCCCAACTTGCGTCGGTCGAGCTGGCGACTCTGGCTGACGGTCCCGGCCGTGGTTCGCGAGTGCTCTTCGTACGGAATCCGGGGGGAATCTCCCTCGAGATCCTCCTCGATCATGCGATGGACCTCGGCAACGCGGATGCGCATGGCGTGCCGCTTGCCTGGTCTTCGCCAATTGGAAACGTCTCTGCCGACCGCTACGAGCCGGAAGGTGCCGGGTGGTTACGCACCTTTGCTGGAGGCCTCCTTTCGACCTGTGGCCTGCGCTCGACCGGGGCGCCTTCGAGCGAGGCCGGTGCAGAGCACGGACTCCATGGGCGGATAGGGAACATCCCCGCCCAGCAGGTGAGCTGGGACGTCCTCCTGGATGCCCAAGAACCGCGTATCGAGATTCGAGGACGCGTGGTCGAAGCAGCCTACGGAGAGCCGACTCTCAGCATGGATCGACAGATCACCATCTCGTGCACTGAACCGTCGGTGAGCGTCACTGACCGGGTCACGAATGAGTCGTTCGTGACCGCAACGCACATGTTCCGTCACCACCTGAACCTCGGCTATCCGATCGTTGACGATGGCACGTGTGTAGATGGCGACCTGACCTTTGTCGGGTTCATCGGATTGACCGATCCGCCGAGAGCCGAAACGCCGGGTGCTGTGCTCGAGTGCAAACAGGCGGGCATTATCCCCGTCATGATTACGGGCGATCATGCCGTTACCGCACGAGCAGTGGCACAGAACGTCGGCATTTGCGCTGCGGACAGCACGGTCTTGACGGGTGCGGAGATTGAAGCGATGGATGACGTCGAATTGCAAAGACAAGCGAGGACGTGCCGTGTTTTCGCCCGAGTAACGCCCGAGCATAAAGTGCGCATCGTCCGTGCGTTCCGCAGCGGCGGGC
>CAZTOM010000297.1:0-2633 GCA_964615555.1 uncultured Actinomycetaceae bacterium | reverse complement strand
CGCCGCCTCCCTCTGGCCCCGCGGGACGGCCTCCAGGCCTGCCCGGTAGGACTGCGCCATGTAGGTGGAGTAGTGCACCGCGATCACCACGATCCCGATCGTGAGCGCATTCCACGTGGTCAGGTGGTAGATGAGCAGGAGGTGCATGGGCAGGGGCGTCATCCGGATGAAGTCCAGGACGAACGCGAGGGGCCGGGCGAACCAGCCTGGCGCCGTGCGGCCGATGATCGCCCACACGAGGCCGAGCACCGCGGCGATGATGCTGCCGAGCACGGTCACCAGCAGGGTGATCCGGACGAACGCCTCGAGGAGGGTGGGGAGCAGGTCTCCCACGCGGTCCCAGCTCCAGAAGGTCGCGGTCATGACGATGCCGTTCATGCGCGAGCCTCCCCTCGGGTGGAGGGTTCGGTGGCGTCGCTGGCCGACGTCGTCGTGAGGGCTGGTGGGGTAGCCTCACCCGGCGGGGCTGACGGCTCCGCACGCGACTTGGCCCGGTACCCGCGCCCCAGCCGGCGGTGCGCCCGCGCCTCGGCCCGCCGCAGCAGCCAGGACAGGGCGAGCGCGATCAGGTAGTAGACCAGCAGCCCCACGGCAAATGCCACCATGGTGCCAACGGAGCGGCGCATCTGGTTGGTCACGAACGTGATGTCGTGCAGGGTGACGAACGAAGCGAGCGAGGTGCCCTTCACCAGCATGATGAGCAGGTTGTTGTAGCCCGGCAGCATGAGGGCCCAGGCTTGCGGCCAGACCACGCGGCGCAGCCGTTGGAACGGCGTCATCGAGAGTGCGATCGCGCCCTCCCACTGGGCGCGTGGCACCGCGTTGATGGAGCCACGCACCACCTCGGCGCCGTACGCGCCGTAGTTGAGGCCGATCGCGATCACGGCGCTCATGATGGGGGAGAACCGGATCCCGAAGAGGACCGGCATCACGTAGAAGAGCCAGAACAGCTGCACCACGAGGGAGGTGCCGCGGAAGCACTCCACCACCACGCGCGAGGATCCGCGCGCGAACCGGGAATTCGTGAGGTCCGCGAGGCCCAGGATGATCGAGATGGCGAACGCGAGCAAGGCGCCCCCCAGCGAGAGGACCAGGGTGACCTGGGTTCCCTCCCAGAGCCGGGGGAGCGCCTCGACCACGGAATCGAGCGCGTCGCCCATCGGATCAGATGTCGCCGGCGCAGAGCTGCTCGGTGGTCAGGGAGCCATCCGGTCGCTCACCAGCGGTGAACCCGAACGGTCCCACGATATCGAGATAGCGGTCCTCGTCTGCCACGATCTCCCCGAGCACGCGGTTGTACTCGGCGAGGAGCTCGTCGTCGCCCTGGCGGAAGACGGTGCCACCGGCGCCCACTTGGGGCACGCCGTCGATCTCCTGGACGAACGACTCGGTGACCTCGAACCCGGAGCCCGGGTTGTTGTCCACCATGTAGTTCAGGGAGATCGCGGTGAGGGAAAAGGCGTCCGCGCGGCCCGAGAGCATCGCGTCAAAGCCGTCCTGCGGGGTCTGGACCGAGAGGCTGTCGATCCCGAGGGAGTCGGCGTAGGAGGACTCGATGGCGCCGGACATGGTGGCGAGGCGCACGTCGGAGTCCACCACGTCGTCGAGGGTGGACAGGCCTGCCGGGTTGCCCTCCGGGACCATGAGGGCCGTGGTGTACATGAACTCCGGATCGGAGAACGCGGCCTGGGCACAACGCTCCGGGAGGATGGACATCCCGGCGCTCACGGCGTCGAAACGCTCGGCATTCAGGCCGGGAATGAGGGCGTCCCAGTCGGTGAGGACACCCTGGACGTCATCGATGCCGAGCTCGGCGAAGACGGCGCGGTGGAGGGCCACGGTTGCTCCCGTCAGTTCCCCTCCGTCCTCGTAGGAGTAGGGGGCCTCGCCGGCGAATCCGACGGTGATGGAGCCGGCCTCCTGGATGCGGGCGAGGGTCCCGCCGGCTGACGCCTCGGTCCCCTCCCCGTTTGCCGGGGTGCCATCCGGGGCGGGAGTGGTCCCGCTCTCCTGGCCCGGCCCACATGCCGCGAGGCCCAGGACGAGTGCTCCGCTGAAGAGCACGGACAAGGTCGTTCTACGACCGCTCATCGTTTTTCCTTTCGGGTATCCGAGGCACATGCCTCCCGCTGCTCATCGCAGGTAACACATCCCCCGATCGGTCACGAGTCGCCAACCACCCTGCCAAAGGGCGCTACGAAACTGCAGGTCCAGAACGGGTATCTGGGGAATCGTTACGGCTTCGTGACCGCGTTCGTGCCCGTGGCTGAATCATTTGCCCCATGAGGGTTCGTGTCGGTAGGGGGACCTAGGCTGGATCCCATGACAGACGTGATCCGCCGTAGCGCGCACCCCTTCGAGGTGGTGGCGCCCTACGAGCCCTCCGGGGACCAGCCGGAGGCCATCGCCGAGCTGGCGGCCCGGCTGCGGGCGGGGGAGAAGGACATCGTGCTCCTCGGTGCCACCGGGACCGGGAAGTCCGCCACCACCGCCTGGCTGGTGGAGCAGGTGCAGCGCCCCACGCTCGTGATGGCGCCCAACAAGACCTTGGCCGCACAGCTCGCGAGCGAGTTCCGGGAGCTCTTGCCAAACAACGCGGTGGAGTACTTCGTCTCCTACTACGACTACTACCA
>CAZTOM010000296.1:0-2634 GCA_964615555.1 uncultured Actinomycetaceae bacterium | reverse complement strand
GCGCACGTGCTCGTGGTGCGTCCGGCCTCGTGACCGCCCGATGACCGATCCCGCCGACCTCGCCGGCCTCCTCGCCGCCTGGCTCCCGGAGCGCCGCTGGTACGCCACCAAGAACCTCACCCCCCGGATCGAGCAGGTGGTGGTCTCCCCCGCCACCGGCGGCAGCGCCCGCGCGCTTGCGGACCGCGGCCTCGAGATCCTCGAGGTCTTCGCCACCGACCGTCCCGCGGATGCGCCCGTGGTCTACCAGGTCCCGTTGGTCCGCCGCTCCTCCCTCCCCGACGACGTCCCCCCACCTGCCGTCCTCGGGCGCGACCGGGAGGGGCGCTGGCTCACGGACGCGGCGTTCTGCCCGGACTACCTGCGCTGGCTGCTCCCCGGGGCGGGGATCGGCGCCACGAGGCCGCTGGAGGGGGAGCAGTCCAACACCTCGGTGATCTGCGAGTGCCCCGAGGGCCGCGGTGACCTGATCGTGAAGCTCTTCCGGGTACTGGACGAGGGCTCGAACCCGGACGTGGAGCTCCAGGACGCCCTCACCCGTGAGGGCGTCCCCCACGTCCCGCGCCTCGAGGGCTCCGGCTGGGGCGGGTGGAGCCGGGGCGGGCGCACCGAGTACGGCCACCTGTGGGTGGCCTCGGAGTTCCTGGACGGCGCGCAGGACGCCTGGCGGGTGGCGAGCGAGGCCGCGCCGCGCGGGGAGGACATCGACGCCGCCGGGCTGGGCCGGGCGGTGGGCGAGGTGCACCTGGCGCTCGCACGGGCGCTGCCGGTAGTGGAGGCGGATGACGCGCGGCGGGCCGCCGTCGTCGGGACATGGAGGGCACGGGAGAGGCAGGCCGCCCAGGCGGTGCCGGGCCTGGCCGGGGAGCGCGCGCGGGTGGCAGGGGTGTACCGGGCGGCGGAGCGGGCCCCGTGGCCGGCGCTGCAGCGGATCCACGGGGACCTCCACCTGGGGCAGGTGATGGCAACGAACCGCGGCTGGGTGCTGCTGGACTTCGAGGGCGAGCCGCTGCGGCCACTGGCCGAGCGGCGGCAGGCGGACCTGGCGCTGCGGGACGTGGCCGGGATGCTGCGCTCGTTCGACTACGCCGCCGGCGCGGACCCCGGGGAGGCGGAGGCGGGCTGGGCCGAGCGGCAGCGCGAGGCGTTCCTGGACGGGTACGCGCAGGTGGCGGAGAATCCGCGTGATTCCGCGGAACTCCTCGCCGCGCTCGAGCTGGACAAGGCGCTCTACGAGGCCCGCTACGAGGCGGGCAACCGGCCCGACTGGCTCTCAATCCCACTGCGTGGGATCGCCCGTCTCACCCGTTCCGAGCCCTCCTAGGCGGCGCCGGAGATTTGTTGGCACGGGCGCTGCAAGGCGTGCGCGAGGGGCCCCAGAACGTGGGAGAGTAGGGGTATGAGTGATGCGCATCCCGTCGAATCTTCCGACCTCACCACTGTTGCTCGCGGGCTGCACCACAACCCGCACGACGTCCTGGGGCCCCACGTCTGGGACGGTGCGGTCACGGTGCGTACGCTGCGTCCGCTCGCGGACGCCGTGGAGATCGTGACGCCGAGCGCCGCCTATCCCGCCACCCACGAGTGCGACGGCATCTGGGTGGCCGTCCTGGAGGGCGCCGAGGTCCCGGACTACCGGATCAAGGTCACCTACGGGGACATGACCACCGTGGTGGACGATCCCTACCGGTTCCTGCCCACGCTCGGCGAGGTGGACCAGTACCTGATCGGGGAGGGCCGCCACGAGGAGCTGTGGAAGGTGCTCGGCTCCCACCTGAGGACCTACCCCTCCGAGATGGGTGAGGTGCACGGCGCCTCCTTCGCCGTGTGGGCGCCCAACGCGCGCGCGGTGCGCGTGAAGGGTGACTTCAACTCCTGGAACGGCGTGGCCGGGTCCATGCGCTCGCTCGGCGCCTCCGGCGTGTGGGAGATCTTTATCCCCGGCGCGGAGATCGGGCACCGCTACAAGTTCGAGATCGCGGCACGGGACGGCTCGTGGCACGAGAAGGCGGACCCCATGGCGCGCGCCACGGAGGTCCCGCCGTCCACCGCCTCGGTGATCACGGACACCCACTACGAGTGGGGCGATTCGGCGTGGCTGGAGGAGCGCGCGGAGACCAACCCGCACACCGGCCCCATGTCCGTCTACGAGGTGCACCTGGCCTCCTGGCGCCCGGGACTGTCCTACCGGGAGCTCGCGGACGAGCTCACCGAGTACGTGGTGGACATGGGCTTCACCCACGTGGAGCTCATGCCGGTGGCCGAGCACCCCTTCGGGGGCTCGTGGGGCTACCAGGTGACCTCCTACTTCGCACCCACCGCCCGCCTGGGCGTGCCGGATGACTTCCGCTACCTCGTGGACAAGCTCCACCAGGCCGGGATCGGCGTCATCCTGGACTGGGTGCCCGCCCACTTCCCGAAGGACTCGTGGGCGCTCGCCCGCTTCGACGGCACCGCCCTGTACGAGGACCCGGACCCGCTGCGCGGCGAGCACCCCGACTGGGGCACGCTCGTGTTCAACTTCGGACGCCGGGAGGTGCGCAACTTCCTCGTGGCCAACGCGCTGTACTGGCTCAAGGAGTTCCACATCGACGGCCTGCGCGTGGACGCCGTGGCCTCCCTCCTGTACCTCGA
>CAZTOM010000295.1:0-2695 GCA_964615555.1 uncultured Actinomycetaceae bacterium | reverse complement strand
CCTCATCGAGGCAGGAACCAACTAACCCAGCCTCCACGAAACCCGGGGCGATTCACCCCGCCACACCCTTCTCTATTCCCGGGCATCCATCACCCGACGGCGATCTCCCGCTCCCGCACCATCCGCTGCCGCACCGTGAGCGCCGGGTACGCCACCGCCACCAGGCTCACCGCCGCCGCCCCGAGGAACACCACCGGCAGCCCGAACACCTCACCCACCACACCCCCGAGCAGCGCCCCCACAGGCATCAGCCCGTAGCCGAGCGTGGCCCCGGCCCCGCCCACCCGGCCGAGCATCCCCACGGGGATGAGCCGCTGCCGGACCGTCTGGCTCACCACGTTGCCGATCATGTTGGAAAAGCCCATCAGGAACAGCGTCGCCGCGATCGCCGGCAGCGTGGGCACGAGGACCGGCACCACGAGCAGCAGGCACTGGATGGTCCAGACCACGAACAGCAGCGGCACCTCCTCGATCCAGCGCTGCAGCGGTTCCGCCGCCACCGACCCCAGAACCGCCCCCATCGCGAGCACCGCCAGCAGCAGCCCGAACGCTTCGGCGCGCAGCCCCACCGCGGAGTCCTCGCCCACCACCCACAGCACGAAGATCGAGAAGTAGGCGGTGCTCGCCATGTTCATGAGGCTCGCCCCGATCACGAGCGGCCGGATCACCGGGTGGGTGAACAGGAAGGCGAGGCCCTCGCGGATGCGGGCGAGGTGTCCGCGCGCCCCTTCCGTAGCCGGTTCCGGATTCCCGACGACGGCGGAGACCCCCGCCGCAGAGGCCCCCGGCCGCAGCGCGGCATCGGGCCGGTAGCTGCCCCGCAGCCCGGCGAGGAGTACGAGCACGAAGACCACGCAGAGCGCGGCCCCCGCGCCGAAGATCCAGCCGCTGCCCAGCACGAGCAGGGCCCCCGCGACGGGCCCGCCCACGAAGTTGTTCATCACCGTCTCGGCGCCCATCACCCGGCCGTTCGCGGCGGAGAGCCGGGCGCGCGGCGCCACCTGCGGCACCATGGCGGAACCGGCGAGGTCCACGAACACGGCCGTCACTCCGTAGGCGGCGGTCGCGCCAATAAGGAGCGGCATGGTGAGCGCGTCCGCGAACGCGGCCCACGCGAGGCCGATGAGGATCACAGCGCGGACCGCCATGCCGACGATGCGGAGGTTGCGCCGGTCCGAGCGGTCCACCACGAGCCCCGCCACGATCCCGAGGAGCAGCCACGGCAGCCAGAAGACCACGTTGAGCAGGGAGATCTCGCCGGGGGAGCGGGTGAGGCCCACGGCCACGAGCGGTGCGCCCACGAGCACGAGCCCGTCGGCGAGGTTCGCGATCGCGACCGAGGCGAGGTGCACGTGGAACGGCCGGCCGAGCGGGATCGGCCTCGCGCGCGTCCCGGCTGTAGGGGCCTCGGGAGTGCCGGTGGCAGTGGAAGGAGCGGTTGTGGTGTCCATGGTCGAACCTCGATAGGATGAGCAGAAGAAGCTATGCAAACAATTCTCTGCAAAGGTACCTCTGCACATGACCGACCGCAAGACCCCACCCCCAACTGACGCTGCGGAAGGCCGGGCGTCGTCGTCGGAGTCCTATACGGCGCGCGAGATCGACGCGACGGCGATGAAGGCGTTCGCGCACCCGCTGCGGATGGAGATGTACGAGTGGCTGGGCACGCACGGGCCGGCCACGGCCACGATGCTGGCGCGGCACACGGGGGAGAGTACGGGGCAGACGAGTTACCACCTGCGGCAGCTCGCGCGGCACGGGTTTGTGGAGGAAGACGCCGGGCGGGGCCGGGGCCGGGAGCGGTGGTGGCGCGCGGTCGGGTTCAGTGTGCGCGCGGCGCTGATGAGCGACGACGACGGGCTGCGGCCCGCGGTGGACCTGATGTTGCGGGCGCAGCAGGAGCGACGTTCGGCTGAGCTTGCGGAGTGGTTGCGGCGGGCGAGCGCTGCGGAGTCGGCGGGCGGGGCGGAGAAGGCCTGGGTGGATGCCTCCACGAACTCGCGGACGACGGCCACGATGACGGCTTTGGAGTTGGACGCGTTGCGGGACGCGGTCATGCGGCTGGTGCACGAGCACACGGAGCGGGCGAAGGAGCGTCGGGGCGTGGAGGGGGCTGTGGGGGCGGGGTCCGGTGTGGTTTCGGGCTCGGGCGACGCGGCGGCCGCGGATCCGGGCGCTGCGGAGGAGTCGCGCCGGGTGAGGGTGTACTTCGATGCGTTCCCGCTGCCCGCGGAGGAGTAGCGGTCTCGGCGGGGTGAGTGTCCGAGGGGTGGACGTTGCGCCGACGTTTGGGCGAACGAGATCTGGGCCCTTGGGCCTACTGATCTGGGACGTTGGTCCTTGACTCCTCAAAAATAGGACTGCTAGCTATAAGTTTGTTCAACATACTTTTTGAAAAATCATCATCCGTGTAAGCTACTTAAAGGAACTGGGCTAGTCTGCCCAGAAGATGCCTCTCGAGTGCGTGTCCCTCACGCGCCGTGGAGGCGGGGAGAAGCAAAAAGAGCGAACCAGGGGAGCTTGTTCGAGATGCTCAACGTACATCCAAGAACTTCGCGGCGGCGGAACCGCCTCACGCACGCCATGGTGGCCATGAGCGCCGCCTCGGTACTGGCCCTCGGGGCTCTGGCCCCCAACGCGATGGCGGTCACCGAGCTGGCGACGCCAGAGGCTGATGTCATCGCGACGACGGCGG
>CAZTOM010000294.1:386-2711 GCA_964615555.1 uncultured Actinomycetaceae bacterium | reverse complement strand
CGACTACGGCGATCAGGATGGCCTGGATCGTGATGGTCGCGCTCATCGAAAGATCAACTCCGCCAGGATATTCACCGAGTTCCACAGCGATTGGCCTTTGCCCTTGGAGTAGTCGGTGTACAGGATGTGAACTGGGCTCTCTCCATAAGGCACGTTCAATGATCCGATCTGGGCGACGAGTTCGGAGGCATGAGCCATCCGATTCTGACGGATGTCGATCCGGGCGACGACTGAGCGGGAGAGGACCCGCAAACCGTTATGGGCATCGGTCAGGCGGGTCTTGGTGGTCAGATTCGTGTATGCAACCGCGAGCCGCAGCACCGCCCTCTTTGCCAGCCCGGGGGAGGTGCGTTCGTCGAGGAACCGCGATCCGAATACGACTTCCAAGCCCTGGGTACGAGCCTTATCGAGCATCATGACGGCATCCTCAACCTGGTGCTGGCCGTCGGCGTCGAATGTGACCACCCAACGCATACCGGGTTGCCTGAGAGCGAACTCGAATCCAGTCTGGACGGGGTGCCGCACGACGTGAGCGCCAGCTGCGTGGGCAACGGCGGCACTGCCATCCCGCGATCCATCGTCGACACAGACGATGTGCTGGAACGTGTCACGCGCCTCTTGGACGACCTCGCCGATCACCGTCTCCTCGTTGAACAGAGGGATGACGAGCCACACGTCGTCAGTACCGGGTGGGTGAGCTTGCATCTCGCCCGGATCGGGTTCGAAGGACGGCGGCTCTGAATGTGTCACCCTGCGATCACCAGTCACGGGCCCGTGCCTCCTCGACCCACCAGCGCAGGCCTTCGTACTTGATGCGCGCTACCGCGCCTCGGCGGCGGCGCGCTCCGGTTGCAGCGTGTTCGGCGTGGTGGAGGCGAACCTCGGGAACATAGTGGACCCTCAGACCCAGCCTGGCGCACTCGCTGCCGAGCCACAACTCCTCTCCAAACAGCGGGAACGGGTAGTCGGTGCGTCCCCCGGCGGCGAAGAACTGTGGCATGAGGATCACACATGATCCGTGTGCGGCGAAGATCTCGGCCCCGGACGGCACACCGGAGATCGTCCGCGCGCTGTGACCTCCCCGGCGTAACAGCAGCAGGTCCGCCAAGGGGGGGTGCCGGTGCAGTATTGCGAGTGCGCTCAACCACCGAGCGGATGGTGGTCGCATGAGATTGGGATTCTGGTCCTGGCCGAGGGTGCCGATGATCGCCGGTGCGAGGAGGCCCGCATCGGGGAATCGGTCGATCGTCGCGCGTAGCACTTCCTCGATACCCTCTTCGCTGATCAGGTCGCAGTTGGACAGGATGACGGGGCGGGACAAGTCGAGTTGCTGTCGGATGCGGTGCAGAGCCGGGAGATAGCCGGGGTTGTCCGGAAAGTCATAGATCCGCACCCTCGGGTCGGCGCCGAGGGCCTCTGCGGCGGCGGCGGCGTCGCCGGCTTTGTTGGCGCAGATCGCGAACTCCCACGTTGGGCTGGCCCCGATGGATCCGATGAGCTGGACAGCGTCGGCGATTCCGCCGTAGGAGACGATGACCCACGTCGCTGTGATGCTCATCGCGACTCAGCACGTGCGTGCCGGAATAGCCTGGCGTAGACCGGTCCGATGAGGCGACTGGGGATCAGCCGGAAGGCGCTGCGCGCGACGAGGTTGCGGACGAAACCCACGGGTCCGATCGTGCCGTAGCGCAGAAGCCTGCGCTGGAGCTGCCACTCCCAGCGCAGCATCTGACGTCCGCTTCGTCGGGAGAGCATTCCGTCACCGGCATTGAACAGGACGAGGGGTTCCTCGAGATTCCGGGCACGTGCTCCGGCAGCGATCATCCGGGCGAAAAGATCATAATCCTGCATGTAGCGCAGATCTGCGTAACCGCCCACCTGCAGTGCGAGATCGCGCCGGAAAACCGCGGTCGGGTTGTTGATGGGGTTGTTGATCCGAAGGTACCTAGCGATCTCCGTCGGCGATGACGGGTTGCGCCGCACTCCAAGGACGTTGTCCGGGTCACCCCGGAACTCGAGCATCGCGGCTCCCACAAGGTCTAGGTTGTGTGCGGTGATCGCGGCTAGTTGCCGCTCCAAGCGGTGTGGCAGTGAGACGTCGTCGGAGTCGTGTCGAGCAACGAACTCGCACGTCGCCAGTTCCAGACCCCGAGCTGATGCCCGACCGCTGCCGACGTTCTCAGGGAGTCGTTCCACTCGGAGATTAAGCTGCCCCATCCGTTCCATGAGAACCTGGTCGACTTGCCGGCTCACAGGTCCGTCGACAACGACGAGGAATTCGTCCGGTGCGCGAGTCTGGGCGGCGATGCAGTCGATCGAGCGCTC
>CAZTOM010000294.1:0-376 GCA_964615555.1 uncultured Actinomycetaceae bacterium | reverse complement strand
GCGCTCCATGAGCCTGCCCGTGCCGGTAAAGCGTGCGCTCTCGCCGCAGGCGGCCGCTATGGGCAGCATGAAGCGCAGGGTGCTTCCGCTCTCGCGGCAGGGGAACACGGCTCCCTCAGCCGTCCTGTTTTTTCCGCCTTTTACCGTCACCGTATCGCCATTGAGCGCATATTCCGCGCCGAGGGCGGCGATGCAGTCGAGCGAGCGCTCCAACTCGGCGGTGGTGGTGCCGTGGTAGATCGTCATCAGTACGGAAACCGTTGGTGACACAGTCAGCATTCTAAGTGTGTTGACGTCACCGGTTGCGCAGCAGTGCTAAGGCGGCGAGCGCTTCAGTGCGGTTCATCGCGATCCAGACCAGGCAGAACCCGAGGGC
>CAZTOM010000293.1:0-2745 GCA_964615555.1 uncultured Actinomycetaceae bacterium | reverse complement strand
CCATATCCCAGACGTGCTCGAGCAATTGAGTGCGGGAGAGGACCTGCCGGTGGTGTTCGGCCAGCACCCGGAGCAGCGCGAACTCGCGGGCCGACAGGTCGTGGAGGGCGTCGCCGAAGGCCACCTGACGGCGCGCCAGGTCCAGGCGCAGCTCTCCGGCGGTGATGTGCAGCTCTCCGGGACCGGCGCTGCTCCCCGGATCCGGACGGGCCCGCAACCGGATGCGGGCAAGGAGTTCCCCGAAACTGAACGGTTTGGCGACATAGTCGTCGGCGCCCCCGGTCAGGCCCCGGATCGTGTCCTGGGCGCTGTCCCGAGCCGTGAGCACGATCACGGGCAGTTCCGAACCCGTCGCGCGCAGGCGGGCCAACACGGTGAAGCCGTCCAGGACGGGCAGCCCGATGTCGAGGACCATGACGTCGAAGTCCTCGGAGAGGGCGAGGGCGAGTGCCGCGGCTCCGTCGGTCGCGACCGTCACCGCGATTCCCTCGGCCGACAGTCCCTTCTGGATGAACGAGACGATGCGGGACTCATCCTCGGCGAGCAGCACCCGCATGAGCGACTCCCGTCTCCGCCAGCGCCGGCAGTTCGATCATCATCGTCGTGCCCGTCGCATCCGATTCCGCGACGTACGCCCTCCCCCGGTGCGCCGTGGCGATCGCGGAGACGATCGCCAGGCCGAGCCCGGTGCCCTCGTAGGCGCTCGTGGCCCGGGTGTTGCGCTCGAAGATCCGCTCTCGGTCGGCGGGTCGGATGCCCGGACCGGCATCCCTGACCCAGATCCGTGCCGTGGCGCCGATCCGATCACAACCGATGCTGATCCGGGACTCGGCACAACTGACGGCCACTGCGTTGTCGATGAGCTGCATGACGGCCTGGACGAGTCGGTGCCGATCAGCCAGGACCCACGTGTCGGTCAGCACGCCGGCCGTGAAGGTATGTCCGCTCGCCAGCACCTGGGCACGATCGATGACGTCGGTGACGATGTCGGCCAGGTTCACGCGGTGGCAGGTCAGGAAGTCGGGACGCCGGTACTTGGCGAGGGTGATGAGATCGCCGACGAGCCCGCTCATCCGGTCCACCTCGTCGAGCGCCAGGCTGCGGGTGGCGGCAACCTCGGCCGGGTCGGCAGAATCCAGGAGTTCCAGGTGTCCACGGAGCACGGTGATGGGGGTGCGCAATTCGTGACCGACGTCATCGAGCATGTTCCGCTGGGAATCCAGCGCCTCCTGGAGCCGATCGAGCATCGAGTTGACTGTCATTGTCAGTTGCGCCACTTCGTCGCTGCCGGTGACGGCGATACGTTCGGAGATGTCGGACCCGGAGATCCGGTTCGAGGTGTCGCGCAGGGCCCGCAGGGGTGCCAGGACGGCTGAGGAGATCAGCCACGCGGCAGCCGCGACGACGATGAGAGCGAGCAGGCCGGTGGCGACATACACCCACACGACCTCCTGCATCTCGGACAGTTCCTTGGCGACGAAGTAGGCGACGACGAAATGGACGCGCTCCGGCTGTCCGTGTTCGTCGACCCCGTCCACCGGCATGATCGCCAGTCGCACCTCACCGACCTCGGCGACGGTGTAGCTGGAGTAGGCAGGATCGGTGTGGCCGAGCACATGGCGACGGAACGCGGCATCGTCGGCGAGGGTCGAGGCGCCCTCGGCGGGCACGAGGGTGACATCCGGGAGGAAGCCGATGAAGGTCTCGTGCTCGTCGGGGACGTTCTCCTCCATCGCTTGCCGGAGCAGCCCCTCGACATCGGATCCGTCATGACGGGACGCCAGTTCCCGGAACTCCCCGATCTCGCGGGCGAGGGATTCGTCGATGCGGATCCGGATCGCACTCGTGCCGACGATCGCGGTGACCACGCCGGTGGCGATCAGTCCGAGTGCGGTCAAGGTCGTGACCCACACCGTGATCGTGAAGCGCAGTGAGCGCCGCGACTCAGTCATGGTCCATCTCGTCCTCGTCGTCACTGTCCCATCCGTCGTCGCTGTCCCATCCGTCGTCACTCTCCCCGTCGTCATCGTCGTCATCATCGTCATCGTCGAACGCCGGTGGCACGTCCTTGGCGGGGCGTTTGGGCGTGATCTGCGACGGGGTGGGCTGCGGGGTGCTCGCCCGGGGAGCCGGCTCATCCCCGGGGGTGATCGACGGCGTGGCCGGGAGGGACGCAGTAGAGGTAGGCACAACGACCCGCTCCCCGAGGTCCGGCACGTCCTGGCCGACGTGACTGAGGATGAGCGCCACGATGACACTCAACACAGCGACGATGGCTCCGATGGCCAACCACGGTCGCTTCCACCACGGGACTGGCATGTCCTCATCTTCGGTCCCGAGCAAGCCCGGCACAGCGCACCTCGCGATGAGAGTTCTCTCATCTTCGCCTCACGGTGGTCTCATCCTGGTCCCCAACGCTGATGGGTGACACCGGAACTCGTCCATCACGGAAGGACTCTCATCATGGATCTGGCACACCTCGGGGTCGGCATCGGACTCGACCTCATCGTGATCGTCGTGCTCGCCTACGGAATCTACTTCCGCAGGCACGGCAAGGCCGATCTGGCCCTGGCGTTCGTCGCCCTCAACGTCGGTGTCTTCGCCGCGGTCGCCCTGCTGGCCTCTGCGGAGGTCGGGATGGGCCTGGCCTTCGGGCTGTTCGGCATCCTGTCGATCATCCGACTGCGTTCCACCCAGTTGAGTCAGGGCGAGGTCGCGTACTACTTCGTCGCACTCGTGCTGGGT
>CAZTOM010000292.1:0-2779 GCA_964615555.1 uncultured Actinomycetaceae bacterium | reverse complement strand
CCGGGCTGGCCCGGAAGCGCATGGATATTGCATTCACGCGGAAGCGGCTGGTGGTTCTCGTTGATGGCTGCTTTTGGCACGGTTGTCCACTCCACTATAAGCCTCCGAAGCGCAATCCAGAGTGGTGGGAGTGGAAGGTTGAGCTAAATCGGGCCCGAGATTTAGTAACTGAAGAAGAGTTGGTGTCTCGCGGATGGAGCATTATCCGCGTGTGGGAACACGAAGTTCTGGATGGCACAGCCTTCGAACGAGTTCGCACTGTCCTAGAAGCCGCATCGGGCAATTCGCTACCCACCGAACGCCAAAACGGCGCCGGGGTAGGCTGCCAGGAGATACCAAAGGAGCTTGATTGATGGAAGCCAACCACGGCGTGAGCATTGATCTGGTTTGGTCACTCGCAACGGGTGGGAGCAACGTGGCTGCCGATCCGGCTATGAGCCTGCCGGAGTCTGCCATGGGGCCTCCTGCCGCGGGCGTCGCCGAATCGAGCGAGTGGCTTACCACTGCGTTGAACAGCAGTGAGAGTGCCCAGCACTTCCTCTTCTTCGTTGGCGGCCCCGGCGGGGGAAAGTCCCAGGCGGCAGCGCAACTCGTTCGGAATCTACCGGAAATCGATCCCCGAGACCCTAACCTCGCCTATCGCTCGTATCGATATAGAACGGCCGGGCGTCCGCTCACCCTCATCAACGACGCGACGATCGCCACGGGCGAGGATGGAATTGTTCAAGATATCCAAGGTGCAATCACGCGCGGCGACCACCTCCTTGTGTGCATTAACCGAGGGATCCTGGCTGATGCGACGACGGAAGACGAGTCCTCCATGGGCGACGTCCTGACCCATTGGCTTGGCGGTTCAAAGGTGCGATCGGGCGACCTTGTCGTCAAACAGGAGAGGGGATTCCTGTGGCTTAGCGAGTTCAACACCAGCCAGTCTGACGAACCGGTGCAGGTGTGCGCAGTTTTTGTAGACAACTGCTCACTCCTGGAGAAGCGTCCTGGGGTGAAACTAGGCCCAAATGGTCTGGACCCCGGCCGATACGAAATCTCCCAGTTCCGGGCAGCTAAGAGAGACGAAACCCCTGCCGGCATGCTCATGCAGCGGGTAGTCGCGAACCTCGTGTGGGATTCACCCCTAACCGAACATGTAGACCCGATCCGCGCGAACCTGACGGCCCTCCGCTCTACCTCGGTTCTTGCAAGCCACCTCCAACTACTACGTGCCGCAGAAATCACGAATGGCGAGCGGCTGACATACCGCGAAGTCTGGGGCGCCACGTGTCGCCTACTCTTTGGCGACCTTCCCCTCCACATGACTGCACGTGATGCCGACGAGTACCTCACAGATCACAATCCAGATGAAGCCAGCAACGTGAGGGAGCGATTCCGGGCGCTACAGGACCTCGCCAATCTCCGGAGCTTTATTGGTCTCTTCGGTGGCCTCGGTCCGCGCGAGCGATCAAGTGGGCAAGATCCGGTCCTCCGCTTCACATCCGCTGCTGACCCCCTCTTAGATGCTCGGCCGGGCCGTCTAGCGACGGATCAAGCAGGATGGGCGTCCCCCGTGCTCGACGCGTTCTCAAGCACCGCGCTCGGTGGATCTCCCCTCGAGAGCCTCGAGCGGGAGATCCCAGAGGACCAGCAGGAGATCATCCAGCCATTCGATCGAACCGTTGATCTAGTTTTCAGAGAGTTCACCGACTCCGCGTCAGCGAGCGACAGGACAAGTGCCACAGCTTGGTACGGGCGGTATCTCACACGCCTTTATGCCGCAGCCGAGGGTGTTGCCGCATTCCAAGAGGTCATCACGCAGTGGACTTCGGCCTGGAGGAGGTCCCCGGGACTCCCGGATCTTCTCCGAGGACCTCTTCGGACTCTCCTAAATCCCCGTCGGGATCCGTCGAAGAGGGAGTCAAACCCAGTGATCCCGGTATACGCCAGCCGCACTGAGCCAATTCTGGGATTTGTCTCGGATCCCACACTCGCGCTACGTGCCGACACGTTCCAATTCGACACCAGAAGGGACGGGGAAGCGCTACACCTCGCTGTGAAGGAAGAGGGAACTCCTATCGGAACCGTGCTTCTCGACTTCGACCTCCTGAGGGAAGCGATGACCTGTTCTGATGACTGGCTCGGACTCACGGAAGCGCGGGAGAAGACCGAACCACGCGTCGAGCGCTTCCGATCTCGGCGCCTCATCTCAAGCCACATGCAAGGCGCTGCGAAGCTTGCTATTCAATACGACCTGCTCGACGAGCAGTTGTCGCTCGGAGAGTGGTGACTCAGATGAACAGTCCTCAGGTTCCTCTCCTTCTTCCGCTGAATCGCCCCCAATACGTGCCATCTGCGGAGACGCTGATCTCTGCTCTCGCTTGGGACATTCTCGAGGCGGAAGCCGGGTACGGCCCTTCTTCTGGTCGGATCTATCAAGTGGTTAGCTCCAACCCCGACACCAAGCACGCGGGCCAGACACGTCCCGAGGGAGACTCCCTTGTTAGCTTTGCTCGCCACCTTGAGGACGGCGGCCTCCGCGCCGAGGGGGCCCTGAGCCCAAAGATGGTAGCCACGGCAGTACTCAATGGAATTGCGGGCGTTCGTCCCACCCGGGCCAAGGTTCAGGCCGCTAGCCCCCTCACCCCTGCGCTTGCCCTCCTCCAAGATTCTGTCGGGATGACCGGAGTCAAGAACCCCGTCAACTACGCCTCCATCCTCGAGACGATGTTCGTCCTCGGAGCCCCTGAGGGAGGTTCTACCGGCACTATGGCAGGCCACTGGCTAGCTG
>CAZTOM010000291.1:0-2790 GCA_964615555.1 uncultured Actinomycetaceae bacterium | reverse complement strand
GCGTGCAAGATCCCGAGATTACTAGGATGATGGACGGTGGATGAACAACCCATTGAAGGAGCGAGCGTGACTCCCGCCGACGAGCCCGATGTCAACAAGGCGATCCCCACTACCGGGGCGACCTCGGATACCCGAACCATCGGCCAGTTGGTGGCCGGTATTTCCAACCAGTTCTCCGGGCTGATCCGCGGCGAACTCGAACTCGCGCAGGCGAACCTCAAGGAGAAGGTCTCCAAGCTGGGCACCGGCGGGGTGATGCTGGCGGTTGCCGGCGTTCTCGCGCTCTACATGCTGGGCATGCTCCTGGCCGCCGCAGCATGGGGCCTGTCCAACGTGGTGCCAATCTGGGCGGCGTTCCTGATCGTCGCCGGAGTACTCCTCCTCTTCATCCTCATCCTCGCCCTGGTGGGGATGCGTGCGATGAAGAAGTCGAAGGAGTTCGAGGTTGCCCCCACGGAGGGCATCAAGAAGAGCGTCGAAGCCGCAAAGATGGGATTCAAGAAGTGAGCGAGAAGAAGAACGAGAAGAAGCGCACTCCCGCCGAGATCGAGGCCGAGCTCGAGGCCATGCGCCTCAAGATGACCCACGACATCGACGAACTCACCGACCGCCTCAACCCGAAGACCCAGATCGAGAGCGCCAAGAAGTCCGTTGCGGCCTTCACTGACAAGTTCGCCGGCCAGGCCAAGAACCTCGCAGGTGACGTGTCCAACCAGGCCCAGGGGGTCAAGGACGACGCAGCCAAGGGAGACCCCACGGCAATCGGGATCGTAGCGGGACTCGCCACCGCAGCGGTGGGTACCGTGGTGCTGCTGGCCACCCGGAGGCGCCACCGCCGCCGCTAGGTTCTCCCGCCCGGTGCCGCCAACCTCACGTCCCGGGGCACCGGGGGCGAATCGCTTTTAGGGTCCGTGCGGGGTAAAGTGTGCTGCACGAACCAATGACCATTCACGCGGGGCCGCCACTTCGAGCCAGCCCCCTTAACCTCGAAGGGGGTCGACGCCATGGGGCGCGGCCGTCAAAGGGCTAAGCAAGCAAAAGTCGCACGGAAGCTGAAGTACTTCAGTCCGGACACCGACTATCAGGCATTGGAGCGTGAACTCGCCGGCAAGTCCTCGGACGAGGACCCCTACGCCGATCCCTATGCAGACATGTGGGACGACGAGGACGATGATGACGACGAGGAGACCGAGGACGACTACGCGGACCTGATCCCGCCCGCCACGGACGAGGACGACTGGCCCACCGCCCGGTAGGCCTCACGCGCCCTCTGGGTTAGTACGCGCCCACCATCGCGACCGCGCCTGCGGTGACGCCCTTGGTGCCTGCCATCACACGAGAGCCGGCGGGAGGCTCGGCTCCGAACGAGACCTTCCCGATCACCCGCGCGTCCACGCCGTGGGCCGAGGCGATGCGCTCGAGGTGGGTGACGCCGTCGGCGGGCAGGACGGCGAGCATGCCGGCGCCCAGGTTGAACGTGTCCTCCGCGGCGTCCCAGCTCACCCCGCCCAGTTCCGTGAGCACCCGGAACACGGGGGGCACCTCCCACGTCCCCCTCTCGACGACGGCGAGCCCCGCTTCCGGCATAACCCTCGCCAGGTTCGCGGCGAGCCCTCCCCCGGTGACGTGGGCGTACGCGTTCACGTGGGGTAGCGCCTCGAGGCAGAGGCGGGTGTAGAGGCGGGTGGGTTCGAGCAGCTCCTCGCCCAGGGTGCGGCCGAACTCGGGGACCTCGCGCTCCAGGTCCCAGCCGGAATCGGCGATGATGCGGCGTACCAGCGAGTAGCCGTTCGAGTGGATGCCGGAGGAGGCGAGGGAGACGATCACGTCCCCCTCCGCCACGCGCTCCGGCCCGCGCAGTTCGGGGGCGTCCACCACGCCGGTGGCGGCACCGGCGATGTCGTACTCGTCCGCGGCCATCACGCCCGGGTGCTCTGCGGTCTCGCCGCCGGTGAGGGCCGTGCCGGTCTCGGCGCAGCCCTCGGCGATACCGCGCACGATCTCCGCGATGCGCTCGGGGACCACGCGGCCGCAGGCGATGTAGTCCGTCATGAAGAGGGGGCGGGCGCCGCACACCACGAGGTCGTCCACCACCATGGCCACGAGGTCGCGGCCGATCGTGTGGTGGATGTCCAGCGCCCGGGCGATCTCGATCTTGGTGCCCACACCGTCCGTGGAGGTGGCGAGGATCGGGCGGGTCATGCCGAGGAGGGCGGAGGCGTCGAAGAGCCCGGCGAAGCCCCCGGCGCCAGAGAGCACCTCGGGGCCGTGGGTGGCCTTCACAGCGCTCTTCATCAACTCGACGGCGCGGTCCCCCGCGGCAACGTCCACTCCGGCGGACGCGTAGTCCATGTCAGTCCTCCTTGGTGGGCGCGGTGGGCGCAGGCACGGGCTCGGCGTTGGGAGACGCAGGCGGCGCGGCGGCTGCGGGCTCGGCGTTGGGCGAGGCAGGTGGCGCAGTGGCAGCGAGCTCCGGCGGGAGAGCAGCGGCCGTCTCGGGCGAGGGTGGGGTGGCCGGCACCAGCTTGTCCGGGGGCCCCATCCGCAGCGGGGTGAGCGGCAGCGTGGCCTGGGAGACGTTCGCCCCCAGCGGGACGCGCGTGGGGTAGTCCCCGGTGAAGCACGCCACGCAGAGGCGGTCCTGGGCGATGTCCGTGGCCTCGATCATGCCCTCGAGGGAGATGAAGCCGAGCGAGTCCGCCTCGATGTTGGCGCAGATCTGCTCGATGTTCAGCCCATTGGCGATGAGCTCGGCACGGGTGGCGAAGTCGATCCCGAAGAAGCAGGGCC
>CAZTOM010000290.1:0-2812 GCA_964615555.1 uncultured Actinomycetaceae bacterium | reverse complement strand
TCACGCCGACTCGACAGGCAGCACGGAGACAACCTCGCGCACGGCCTCCTCGCCCTCGAGGTCCGCCACGGTGGCGGCGAGGTCTGCGGCGCGCGCCACGTGGGTGACGATCGCGAGGGCCGCGTCCCCGTTCTCCGCCGCGAGCTGCCGCACCGATTCGATGGAGATCCCGTGCTGCGCGAACGCGCCGGCCACGGCAGAGAGCACGCCGGGCTGGTCTGCCACACGCAGGCGGATCTGCTGGGCCGTGCGCACGTCCTGGGGCCCGAGCACCGGGAGCGCCGCATAGGCCGATTCACGCGGGGCGTTGCCTCCCTTCACCTTGTGGGAGGCGGCTGCCACCACGTCTGAGAGCACCGCGGAGGCCGTGGGCGCTCCCCCCGCGCCGCGGCCGTAGAACATGAGCCGATCCGCGGCCTCCGCCTCCACCACCACGGCGTTGAACGAGCCGCGCACGGAGGCGAGCGGATGCGCGTGGGGCACCAGGGCGGGCGAGACCCGCACGGAGACGCCCTCGGGGAGGCGGTCGGCGATAGCAAGGAGCTTCAGGCTGTAGCCGGCGGACTCTGCGAGTTCGATGTCCTGCGCCGAGATCCCGCGGATGCCCTCGGTGGCCACGTCCTCCATGGCCACGCGCGTGTGGAAGGCAAGGGAGGCGAGGAGGGCGGCCTTCGCGGCTGCGTCGAATCCGTCCACGTCCGCCGTGGGGTCCGCCTCCGCGTAGCCGAGCCGTTGGGCCTCCGCCAACACGTCATCGAACGCCAAGCCCTTCGTGGCCATCTCGTCCAGGATGAAGTTGGTGGTGCCGTTCACGATCCCGAGCACCCGCGTGACCGTGTCCCCCGCGAGGGACTCGCGCAGCGCGTACACCACCGGTACCGCGCCCGCCACGGCCGCCTCGTAGTAAAGGTCCGCCCCGGAGGCCGCTGCGGCCTCGAAGAGCTCCGGCCCGTGTGAGGCGAGCAGCGCCTTGTTGCCGGTGACCACGGTGGCGCCCGAGTTCAGGGCCGCCAGCACCAGCTCGCGCGCCGGATCGATCCCGCCGATCAGCTCGATCACGATCTGTGCCTGCGTGGTGAGCCCCTCCAGGTCCGTGGTGAGGAGCTCGCGATCAATCCAGGGATCGCGTTCCTTCTCCAGCGAGCTGACCCCGATCCCTACCACCTCGAGCGGCGCACCCGCGCGCGCTTCGAAATCCTCCGCGCGCTCCCGCAGGAGCCGCACAACCTGGGAACCGACCGTGCCCGCACCGAGCACCGCAACACGCACTGACATGCCCACGATGCTAGCGGGCGCGCCGCTCCCGCCGTTTGGCTGTCCACCTACCCGGGCGGCGTGGGCCCGCGTTCGGCGGGACGACGGCGGCAGGCGGGTTCCGTCCGCCCGCGGTGGGCCCGCGTTCGGCGAGACGACGACGGCAGGCGGGTTCCGTCGTCGTCGAACGCTGGGACCAGCCCACCCGGTGGGCGAATCGACCACGTCCGGGGCCGTCCCGGCAATCAGCACTTTCCGGACGCAGTGATGCGTCCGGTAAGCGAGTGATGTCAGTACATTTGCGGACGCAGTAGTGCGTCGCCTAAATGCGGTGCCCGAATGAGCGGCTGGATACGTGGCCACCGACCCGAGGATCGGGACACCAAGAACCTAGGATCCGGGGTGCGGGGCGCCGGGGCCGGAGTGCGGGGCGCCGGGGTCCGTGGCGAGCAAATCATCCAGGGTTTCGCGCCGCAGCCAGACCTCCGGCTGGCTGTCCTCGCGCACGGCGATGACCGGGGGGCGCAGGAGCATGTTGTAGTTGCTGGCCATGGAGCGGCCGTAGGCGCCGGTGGCGGGGATGGCGAGCAGATCGCCGCGCGTGAGGTCCGCAGGCAGGCGCAACTCCCGGATCATGATGTCCCCGGACTCGCAGTGCTTGCCCACGAGCCGGGAGCGCCGGCCCTCTCCCCCGGGCTCGCGGCTGGCCACCTCGGCCACGTACTCGCTGCCGTAGAGCATGGGGCGCAGCACGTTGTCCGTCATGCCGCCGTCGAAGGAGACGTACCAGCGCTCCCCATCCTCCACGGTGACGGTCTTGGTGGTGCCCACCTCGTAGAGGGTGACCATCGCGGGACCGATCACGGAACGCCCGGGCTCGAAGCTGATGCGCGGCGGCGGGGTGCCGAGGGCCTCGCACTCCTCGCGGACGCCGCGGGCGAGGACCGCGGTCATCTCCCGGATGGCGGTGGGGGCCTCATCCACGTAGGTGACGCCGAAGCCGCCGCCCAGGTCCACCTCGTCCACGAGCACCCCGGTCTCGCGGGCGATCTCGGCGCGGAGCCGCAGGAGGGCGCGGGCAGAGACGTCGTGGCCCTCGGGTCCGAAGATCTGGGAGCCGATGTGCATGTGCAGGCCCGTGAGTGCGAGGGGCCCCGAACCCACCACGGCCCGGGCGGCCTCGAGGGCGGCGCCGGAGGCGGCGGAGAGGCCGAACTTCTGGTCCTCGTGGGCGGTGGAGACGTACTCGTTGGCGCCCGCGTGCACGCCGGTGGTGACGCGGAGGAACACGGGCACGTCGGACACTCCGGCGTCCTCGGCAAGCTCGGCCAGGAGCGAGATCTCCGAGAGGGAGTCCGCCACGATCCGCCCCACGCCCGCCTCGAGTGCGGCGCGGAGCTCGCCCGCGGACTTGTTGTTCCCGTGCAGTCCGATGTGCTCGCCCGGCATCCCCGCCGCAAGCGCCACGGCCAGCTCCCCTCCCGAAGCCACGTCCACGCGCATCCCCCGCTCGCGGGCAAGGCGCACCACGGCGGTGCAGGTGAAGGCCTTGGAGGCG
>CAZTOM010000289.1:0-2821 GCA_964615555.1 uncultured Actinomycetaceae bacterium | reverse complement strand
CCGCCGCACACCTCGCAGCCCTACCAGCAGTACCCGCAGGGCCAGCCCTACCAGCAGGGCCAGCAGTACGAGCAGGGCCAGCAGTACCCCCAGCCCCAGCCCTACCCCCCGCAGGCCCAGCCGCAGCCGGGCCCGGGCTACCCCCAGCGTCAGCAGGCCCAGCAGCACCAACCGATCCAGTCGGCCCAGCCCTACCCCCAGCAGGCCCAGCCGTATCCACAGCCACAGCCGCAGTTCTACGGCCCCCCGGGCCAGCTCTCCCCCGCGCCGCAGGCGCACGGAGCGGGATCGCGGCCGGTGGCGGAGCGGATTCCCAAGGTGGGGGCCATCATCGCGATCGTGGGCGCGGTGCTCTCCTTCGTCTCCATGTTCCTCACGCTCGTGGAACTCCCGCAGGGTTCGGTGACCTACCAGGCGCTCGCCGATCTCCTCCGGGGTGAGATGGGCATGTTCACGGGCCTCTCCACCGCGATGCTCTACCTGGGTCCGGTACTCGTGGTGGTCGGTGCGCTGATGGCGATTCTGGTGGCGCGCCTGCACCTGGTGGGCTCGATCCTCACCGGCGTGGGCGCCTCGGCGATCTCGTTCGCCACGATGAACTGGTTCATCTGGCTGGCCGCCGCGGGTGTCACCACCGAGTTCGGGCCGGGTGCCTGGCTGCTCCTGCTCGGGTTCGTCCTGGTGGTGGCGGGCATCATCGGGCTCGCGTTCAAGAAGTACTGAGTCCGATCACCCCGCCCGCCCGGGCTACCCTTGGGACGTGGCAGTGAAGAGTGATGCGATCGTCTGGGTCGATCTGGAGATGACCGGGCTGGACGTGGAGAAGGACGCAATCGTCGAGGTGGCCGTGGTTGTCACGGACTCCGAGCTCAACCCGCTGGACGAGGGGATCGACCTCATCGTCCGGCCCCCCGCCGAGGCGGTCGAGCAGATGAACCCCACCGTGCGCACGATGCACACCACCTCCGGGCTCCTCGGGGAGCTGGAGGGTGGCCTCACCCTCGAGGAGACCTCGCGGAAGGTGATGCGCTACATCCGCAAGCACGTGCCGCGCGCCGGCAAGGCGCCCCTGGCGGGCAACTCCGTGGGCACCGACCGCATGTTCCTGGAGCGCTACCTGCCCGCCGTCACGAACCACCTGCACTACCGCATCATCGATGTCTCCTCCATCAAGGAGCTCGCCCGCCGCTGGTATCCGCGGGCCTACTTCGCCTCCCCGGAGAAGAACGGCGGGCACCGCGCCCTCGCTGACATCCTCGAGTCCATCGACGAGCTGCGCTACTACCGCGCCGTCCTCTTCCCGGAGGGCGAGGGCCCGGACACCGAGACCTCACGCGCGATCGCCGCGCGCATCACCGCCAACCCCACCGGCGGCCCCCGCACGGACCCCACCGCTCCTGAGCCGGTCACCAGCGAGCCCGTCGCCAGCGAACCCGTCACCAGCGAGCCCGCCACCAGCGAGCCCGTCCCGCCCACCACGTCCGACGACGGCGCCCGCGCCTGACCCGTCACCCCGCCCTGCGCCGGGCGCGGCTTCCGTCACGTTGCCCTGGCCGGACCTCCTGCGCAGGAGACGCATGGCGTTGGCGATGACCACGAGCACCGAGGCCTCGTGGACCAGCATTCCGAGGGACATGGTGACACCTCCGGCAAAGACTCCCGCCAGCAGCGCGGCCACGGTCACGAGCGAGATGACGATGTTCTGCCGCATCACCGCCACGGTCCGCCGGGCCATGCCGAGCGCGTAGGGCAGGCGCTCGAG
Organism: uncultured Actinomycetaceae bacterium; assembly: GCA_964615555.1. Classification (GTDB taxonomy): domain Bacteria; phylum Actinomycetota; class Actinomycetes; order Actinomycetales; family Actinomycetaceae; genus JAAZBW01. Next base: position 1,059 of record CAZTOM010000289.1, on the reverse strand, counting down.
GCGGTCGCCCATGAGGGCAATGTCCGCGGTCTCGATCGCGAGTCCGCTGCCGGCGGCGCCCATGGCGATCCCGATGTCTGCGGCTGCGAGCGCGGGGGCGTCGTTCACGCCGTCCCCCACCATGGCCACCACGTGGCCGGCGGCCTGTAGTTCACGGATGGCCTCCAGCTTGTCCTCCGGCATGAGGCCGGCGCGCACCGTGTCCACCCCCACGCGGGCGGCTACGGACTGGGCCACGCGCTCCTGGTCGCCGGTGAGCATGACCACCTCGCGGATCCCCAGCCGCTGGAGCTCCGCGATCATCTCGGGGGCCTCCGGGCGAATCGCGTCCGCCACGGCCAGGACGCCGAGCGGCACGCCGTCGAGCGCGAGCAGCATCGGGGTGCGCCCCGCGGAGGCGAGCTCGCCGGCAACCCGGGCGGCGTCGTCGGCGAGCGAGGCACGCGAGGAGGTGACGCCCGCGCGGGAGGCGGCGTCGTCGTCGGGGAAGGAGGCGCTGAGGGCCTCGCGGAGGAGGGCAAGGTTGCCGATCGCCACAGCCCGGCCGTCCACGGTGCCGCGGACGCCGCGGCCCACCACCACCTGGACGTTATCGGGGAGGTGGCCGAGCTCGATGCCCTCGGCGCGGGCCGCGGCCACGATGGGGGCGGCGAGCGGGTGGTCGGAGGCGGCCTCCACGCGGGCGGCCCAGGAGAGGACCTCGGTGCGGGTGGCGGTGCCGAGGGGGATGACGTCCGTGAGTTCGGGGCGGCCCTGCGTGAGGGTGCCGGTCTTGTCCAGCGCCACGGCGGAGATGCGGGCGGAGCGCTCGAGGTACTCACCGCCCTTGATGAGGATGCCGTCCTTGGCGCCGCGGCCGATGCCGGCCACGATCGCCACCGGGATGGAGATCACGAGCGCGCCGGGGCAGCCGATCACGAGGAGGGTGAGGGCGAGTTCGAGGTTGCCGGTCACCAGCCCGCCCACGAGTGCGAGCACGATGATGCCGGGCGTGTACCAGGCGGAGAACTTCTCCATGAACGTCTGGATCCTCGCGCGGGCGTCCTGGGCCTCCTCCAC
>CAZTOM010000288.1:0-2823 GCA_964615555.1 uncultured Actinomycetaceae bacterium | reverse complement strand
CCAAGAGTCCAAGATCGCGGATGGGACCCACTCCCAGATCATCGATCAGTGAGAGAGCGTCCTCGAACGTGAGGTAGTCTGTCACGTCCCGAGACGGTCCAGGAGATCGGAGTAGCGCTCCCGCGCCCGTGCCGAGAGTTCCTTCACCCGGTCCGCGCGCACGCGACGCGCGGCGGCCTCCCGGATTGCGCGGGCGGTTGCTTCCTGCTTGGAGACCCCGTCCATCTCGGCCAGGAGTGCGAGCGCCCGTTCGTCGTCCGGAGTGAGTCGGAGTGTCATCGCCATGACGGGATGGTATCACTCTGGTATCAGCAGTGTCCTCATCTGGAAATTGCGAATCCTAGGCACGCGGCGCGAGCGCGGCCTCCGCCTCCTGCAGCGCCTGGTACGTCCCCGTGTACGCCTCGCACGCGTCCTCCGGCAGGGCGAAGTCGCTGGTCACCGAACGGAGCTCGGCGAACAAGGCTCCCACATCCCCGCCGGGGCCCGCCGCCGCAATCTGCTCGGTGAGCTCGCGCACGCGGGTCAACTCGGGATGGTTCGGGCCGTGCACCCGCTCGATGAGCGGCGCGAGTTCCGTTGCGCGATCGAGGGCAGTCTCAGTCATGGATCGTCCTTTCCTGTGGTGGTGCCCCCACGGTAGGGGGCCGGGATCGCCCCGGCCTTGACGCACGTCAAGCACCGTCCCGTGGATCCCCCCCGCCCGCCAACCGCTCGTCCGCGAATGTGCCCAGCCCAGCCGTACCCCACGCCGCCCGCCGAACGTAGAATCGGGGCATGGCGGCAGCGCGCAGATCCGTCCGCCACGTGCTGGCGGCGCTCATCGCCCTCGTCCTCGCGGGGGTCCTCGCCGCGTGCGGTGGCGCCCCTCCCTCCCCGACGGCGGAGGTCACCTCCCGTCCGGACTCCCACCCTCCCGCGGGCGCGTCCCCGACGGCGGGGCCCACGTTGCTCCCCACAGCGCCACCCGTACGCCCCGCCGAGGGTGCGTCCGAGGTCCGCGAGGTCTACCTGGCCGGGGGATGCTTCTGGGGAGTGGAGGCCTACCTCCAGCGCATCGAGGGCGTGACCGAGACCGAGGTGGGCTACGCGAACGGCACCACGGACAACCCCACCTACGAGGACGTCCTCTACCGGGACACCGGGCACGCCGAGACCGTGAAGGTGCGGTACGACGCCGCACGCCTCACGTTGGACGAGCTCCTTATCTACTTCCTGCGGGCGATCGACCCCACCTCGCTGAACCGACAGGGGCCGGACGTGGGCACCCAGTACCGCACGGGCATCTACGTGACGGAACCGGAGGACGTGACGGTAGCCGAGTACCGGCTCGGGCAACTGCAGAAGACGGAAGGTGACCCCGTCGTCGTCGAGGTGGGCGAGTTGGAGAACTTTACGCCCGCGGAGGACTACCACCAGGACTACCTGGAGAAGAACCCCACCGGGTACTGCCACGTGGACCTGGACCTGGTGGAGGGGCCTGTGATCCGGGTGGCGGACCACCCGCGGCCGCCCGAGGGCGAGCTGCGCGAGCGGCTGACGGACCTGCAGTACCGGGTGACACAGGAGGGGGACACGGAGGCGCCGTTCACGAACGAGTACGTGGACACCGAGGAGGCGGGCATCTACGTGGACGTTGTGACGGGGGAGCCGCTGTTCTCCTCCGCCCACAAGTTCGATTCCGGGACGGGATGGCCCAGCTTCACGCGGCCGATCGCGGACTACGTGGTCACCTACCACCCCGATGCCCTCGAGGTGCCGAACGGCTCGGAGGTGCGCAGCCGGGCCGGGGACTCGCACCTGGGACACGTGTTCCGCGATGGTCCGGTGGACGAGGGCCGGCTGCGGTACTGCATAAACTCGGCGGCTCTGCGATTCGTGCCGCTGGAGGAGATGGACTCGGCGGGCTACGGGGATCTCGTAGCGCTGGCCGGGCTTGGTTGATGTGGGCCCGCCACGCGGTGAGACGTACTTACTGCGCGCGCTGTGAGTCCCCCTCGCGGAGCGGGTCCTCCTGCGCGTTCTCCGAGTCCTCCTCGCGGAGCCGCGGGGGAGTGAAGTCCTCCGGCCGGATCCCGCGCTTGTCCGCGTAGAACTCGCGCACCCGGTCCATATCCGCTCCCACATCGCCGGTGAGCTCGATGGTGGGGCCCAGACCCGCCGTCCTGCTCGCGGAGTCCACGTACCCGAGCACCACGGGGAGGCCCGCGGACCGGGCGATCCGGTAGAACCCTGATTTCCAGTACTCGCCCCGCTGCCGGGTGCCCTCGGGGGTGACCACCAGGAAGAAGCGGTCGTTGGCCTGAATCTGCCGTACCACCTCGTCCACCAGGCCGCCCGGGTTCGTGCGGTCCACCGGGATCCCGCCGAGGGCCCGCATCACCCCGCCGAACGGGGCCCGGAAGAGCTGGTGCTTCCCGAGCCAGCGGGGCGCGAACCGGTGGCTCCACGCAATCGCGAGCATGATGGGGAAGTCCCAGTTGGAGGTGTGCGGCGCGCCGATCAGGACCGCGGAGCCGGACTCCGGCGGGGGCTGGGACCGCAGCCGGTAGCGGGAGGCCGCCCAGAAGGCACGGGCAATCAACGGGCGCAGAATCATAGGGACAAACCTACGGCACCGTCACTCGGGCTGCCCTCTGCGCCGCCTGTCCGACACACCGCCCCCGAGCCCCGCCAGAGGCCGCTCCCGAGCCCCGCCAGAGGCCGGCCGAGCCCCGCCCGCCTACCGGATCGGATCAGGGCAGATGTCTCGGCGGCCACACGAATCACAGTGCGTCCCCATCCAGAAGGTGTCGAACTCGCGCTCCAGCATGGCCACGAACT
>CAZTOM010000287.1:0-2837 GCA_964615555.1 uncultured Actinomycetaceae bacterium | reverse complement strand
CTGGACCCGGACGTGCTCACCATCGGGTTCGCCCGGCGCGTGCCCACCTACAAGCGCCTTACCCTCATGCTCTCCGATCCCGAGCGCCTCACCCGCCTCCTCACCGATCCCGAGCGCCCCATCCAGATCGTGGTGGCCGGCAAGTCCCACCCGGACGACGAGCAGGGCGTGGGCCTCATCCAGCGCCTCGTCCAGTTCGCCGACAACCCGGGGGTGCGCGACCGTATCCTCTTCCTCCCGAACTACGACATCGCCATGGCCCAGACGCTCATGCCCGGCTGCGACGTCTGGCTCAACAACCCGCTGCGCCCGCTCGAGGCCTCCGGCACCTCCGGCATGAAGTGCGCCCTCAACGGCGCGCTCAACCTCTCCATCCTCGACGGCTGGTGGGACGAGATGTTCGACGGCCAGAACGGCTGGGCCATCCCCACCGCCGACGGCGTGGAGGACCCCGCCCGCCGTGACGCCCTCGAGGCCGCCGCCCTGTACGACCTGATCGAGAACGTGGTGGCCCCACGCTTCTACGAGCGCGACAGCAACGGCGTGCCGGGCCGCTGGATGGAGAACATGCGCCACACCCTCGCCGACCTCGGCCCGAAGGTACAGGCCACCCGCATGGTCGCCGACTACGTGGAGCAGCTCTACACACCCACGGCCGCCTCCTACCGGGAGATGAACACCGACTTCCAGGGTGCACGGGACCTCGCCGCCTGGAAGGAGCGCGTGCGCGCCGGCTGGGGCGACGTGCGCGTGGAAACCGTGGACTCCTCCGGCACCCCCGACGCGGCGGAGCTCGGGGACTCCATCTCCGTGGCGGCCACCGTGGCCCTCGGTGCCCTCTCCCCGCAGGACGTCTCCGTCCAGCTCGTGCACGGCCCCGTGCAGGACGACGACAACCTCGTGGACTTCCAGGTGTCCCCACTCGAGGAGCGGGAGGACCTCGGCGGCGGCCGCCACACCTACGGGCTGAGCCACGAGCTCACCACCTCCGGGGCCTTTGGGTACACCGTGCGCGTGGTGCCGGCCAACCCCGCCCTCGCGGGGGTCACCGAACTGGGCCTCGTGGCAAACGCCGGCTGAGCGGCGCCGCAGCGCCCCCGGGCTCCGCCCCCGGGTGACGGGTCCCACGCACCGGGGGCGCCGCCGCCGTCGATGACACCACGCCCGCCAACGTAAGCTTGGGGACGTGACCGAATTCGAGGGCGACATCGCAGAGTCCGTATCCGACGCCTCCCTGGCGCGCTCCGTGGCGCGCTCGCAGGAGATCGAGCAGCACCTGGCGGAGAACCCCGGCCGGTTCCGGATCCTCACCGGGGATCGCCCCACGGGCCGGCTGCACATTGGGCACTTCTTCGGTTCGCACGCGAACCGGGTGCGCCTGCAGAACATGGGCGTGGAGCAACTGAACCTGATCGCGGACTACCAGGTGATCTACGACCGCGACGGCGTGGGCGAGATCAAGGACAACGTGCTGAACGCGCTCGCGGACTACATCGGCATGGGGATCGATCCGGCGAAGACCCCGATCTTCACCCACTCCTCGATCCCGGCGCTGAACCAGCTCATGCTGCCGTTCCTGGCGTTGACCACGGACTCGGAGCTGCGCCGCAACCCCACCGTGAAGGATGAGCTCTCGCACTCGGACCGCCCCATGTCCGGCCTCATGCTCACCTTCCCCGTGCACCAGGCGGCGGACATCCTGTTCTGCAAGGCGAACCTCGTGCCGGTGGGCAAGGACCAGCTCCCGCACATCGAGCTGACCCGCACGATCGCCCGCCGCTTCGACGAGCGCTACGGCCGCGCCGTCCCGGACCACCCGGTCTTCCCGCAGGCGGACGCGCTCCTGTCCGAAGTGCCGCTGCTGCTCGGGACTGACGGGACCAAGATGTCCAAGTCGAAGGGAAACACGATCGAGATCGGCATGGACGCGGACACCACCGCCCGCCTCATCAAGCGCGCCGTCACCGACTCGGACCGCCACATCACCTTCGACCCAGCTACGCGGCCGGAGGTCTCCAACCTCGTCCAGCTTGCGGCGCTGTGCCTGGGCCGGACGCCCGAGTCCATCGCCGAGGAGCTCGGCGATGCCGGCGGCGGGGGCCTGAAGAAGCTCGTCACCGAGGCTGTGAACGAGTACTTCGCGCCCATCCGGGAACGCCGCAACGAGGCGATCGCGGACCCGGCGCAGCTGTGGGCGATCCTCGCGGACGGCAACGCCCGTGCGAACGCCATCGCGGAGCAGACCCTTTCCGAGGTCCGCGCCGCCATGCAGATGGACTACTGAGCCCTACCGTTTGGGTGCTTGCCCGACGGCGGGACTCGCCACCCGTCCGTCCGCCGCCTACGGGTGGTGGGTGAGGTAGACCCGCATGGAGAGCGAGTCGAGCGTGACCTGATCGCCGGGGGAGTGGACCTCGAACTCGGTGTTCGGCTTCTCCCACTCGGAGTCCCACACCAGCTCCCAGTCCACCCCGCGTCCGGCGGCCAGCGTCACGTCCACGGGTCCGAGTGAGCCGTTGAGGATGACTAGGGCGTCGCGGCCGTCGGAGTTGCCGGAGCGCAGCATCTGGAGCACCCGCTGGTGCGGATCGTGCCAGGTGTGGGCGGGCTTGGGGTGGCCCTCGGCGTCGAACCAGGAGAGGTCCGGGAGGGTGTCTCCGGGCAGAGGTCGGCCGGAGGCGAAGCGGGTGGGCCGCAGGGCGGGGTTCTCGCGGCGGAGTTGGACCAAGTAGCAGGCGGTGGCGAAGAGTTCCTCCTGCCACGGGTCCAGGTCCCAGTCGAACCAGGAGATCTCGTTGTCCTGGCAGTAGGCGTTGTTGTTGCCCTGCTGGGTGCGG
>CAZTOM010000286.1:0-2852 GCA_964615555.1 uncultured Actinomycetaceae bacterium | reverse complement strand
GAGGTCCCAGTCGAGCCACGACACCTCGTTGTCCTGGCAGTAGGCGTTGTTGTTGCCCTGCTGGGTGCGGCCGATCTCGTCTCCGCCCAGGATCATGGGGGTGCCCGTGGAGACCAGTAGGGTCCCCAGCAGGTTTCGGATCGAGCGGCGCCGCAGCGGCAGGATCACCGCGTTGGGCTCCTGGAGGGTGAGGTCGCCCTCGAAGCCGTGGTTCCAGGAGCGGTTGTCGTTGGTGCCGTCCCGGTTGTCCTCACCGTTGGCGAGGTTGTGCTTCATGTCGTACGTGGTGAGGTCGCGCATGGTGAAGCCATCGTGCGCGGTCACGTAGTTCACGGAGGCCATGGGGGTGCGGCCGCCGGGGATCTCCCCGAAGCCGAACAGGTCCGCGGAGCCGGAGAGCCGGTTGCCCAGGTCGCTCGGCGGGGCGGGGGCGATCCCGCGGGACAGTGCGTTGGCGTCCGCGAGCCAGAACTGGCGGATGGTGCCGCGGTAGCGGTCGTTCCAGTCGGCCATGGGGGCGGGGAACTGCCCGGTGCGCCAGCCGGAGGGGCCGAGGTCCCACGGCTCGGAGATGAGCTTGGTGTCCCGCAGCACGGGGTCGGTGGTCATGGCCACCAGGAGGGCGTGGTGGGGGGAGAAGTGCTCCCGACGCCGCCCCAGCGTCACCGCGAGGTCGAACCGGAAGCCGTCCACGCCCACTTCGGATACCCAGTAGCGCAGGGAGTCCAGTGTCAGCTGCACCACGGGGGTGTGCTGGAAGTCCAGCGAGTTGCCGCAGCCGGTGTAGTCGATCATGTGGCCGTCGTCGGCCAGCACGTAGTAGGTGGGGGCGTCCAGTCCGCGCAGCGAGAGGGTGGGCCCGCCGTGGCCGCCCTCGCAGGTGTGGTTATAGACCACGTCGAGGATTACCTCGATCCCCGCGTCGTGGAGGATCTGGACCATGCCCTTGAACTCGTCCAGCACGGCGGCGGCGCCCGCAGCCTGCGCGGAGGCCGTGGCGTAGGAGCGCTCGGGCGCGAAGAACGAGAGCGTGTTGTAGCCCCAGTAGTTCTCCTTGCCCAGGTTCGTGAGGGCCGGCTCGGGCATGTTGGCGTGCACGGGCAGCAGTTCGATGGCCGTGATGCCCAGCCGCTTGAGGTGGCTGATGGTGTAGGGGTGCGCGAGGCCCGCGTAGGTGCCGCGCAGTTCCGCAGGCAGCCCGGGGAGGGTCATGGTGAGGCCCTTGACGTGCGCCTCGTACAGCACCGTCTCGGACCACGGGGTCCGCGGCCGCGAGTGGAACGCTGTGAACTCCTGGTCCAGCACCACGCCGCGCACGGTGTGGTTGGCGGAGTCGAGCGTGCTCGGCTCGTGCGGGTGGCCGGGCGTGCCGTGCCGCCACGTGTAGTCGTAGATCTCCGGGCCGTGGACGATCTCGCCCGCCAGCCCGCGCGCGTAGGGGTCCAGCAGCAGCTTGGCCGGGTTGTGGCGCTGGCCCTGGGCGGGGTTCCAGCGGCCCCACACGCGCAGCCCGTACTCGGTTCCCGCGCGGATCCCGGGGACGTGGCCGTGCCACACGCCGAGCACCGGCCCACTCAGCGTGTGGTTCTGCTCCACACCGTTCACGAAGAAGCAGACGTCCACCCGGGTGGCCCGGGATGCCCGCACCACCACATCCACGCCGTCGCCCACGAGGTAGGCGCCCATTCGGTGGATGTCTGCGGCTGGCGCGGTCACCGGATTCGGGGCTGCCTCCACAAAACTCACACCGACGATTCAACCGTATATCGTCCGCAGAATCTCCCTGCGGATCGGTGATTCCCACCACCCCCGACGCCCTCTGGCCCGGGTGTCGGGGCTGATGGCACCCTTGGGGGGTGCACTACCTCGACCACGCCGCCTCATCGCCCCTGCGCCCTGCCGCCCGCGAGGCCTGGCTGCGCGCCGCCGAGGTGGCCGGGAACCCGAGCGCCACCCACGCCGCAGGCCGCTCCGCCCGGCGCATCCTGGAGGAGTCCCGCGAGTCTGTGGCGGCTCTCCTGGGCGCCGACCCCACCGAGGTCATCTTCACCTCCGGCGGCACCGAGGCGGACAACCTCGCCCTCCTCGGCGCCCTCCGTGCCCGCGGCCCACATCCCTACGCCTCTCGCTCCGACGTCTCTCGCCACCACCCTCCTCACCTCAACGCCCCGCGCCCCAACCCTCTCGCTGAGAGTGCGTCACCTCCGCCCCTCCCCGACGGCGCCGGTCCCGTTCCAGCCGAGGGTGCGCCATCTCCACCGCTCCCCGACGGCGCCTCCCACCTTGCCGCTGCGGGTGCGCCATGTCCGCCCCTTCCCGACGGCGATGGTCCCGTTCCAGCGCTCGTCACCTCTGCGATCGAGCACCCAGCGGTGCTCGAGGCGGCCCGGCTGCTCGAGCGGGACGGCTACCGGGTGGTGTTCGTGCCCGCGCTGCCCAGCGGGGTGGTGGACGCCGGCGAGTTCAGGGCTGCGGTAAGCCGGGGCACTGCGCTCGTGTCCCTGATGTGGGCCAACAACGAGACCGGGGTGCTCCAGCCGGTGCCGGAGGCGGTGGCCGCGGCCCAGGCTGCCGGGGCGCTCAGCCACTCCGACGTGGTGCAGGCCGTGGGCCACACGCCCTTCCACTTCCACGATTCCGGCCTCGACCTCGCCTCCGTCTCCGGCCACAAGCTGGGAGGGCCGGTGGGAACCGGCGTGCTCCTCGCCGGGCGCGGGGTGAAGTTGGCCCCCACCGGGGGAGGGGGCGGTCAGGAGCGCGGAATCCGCTCCGGAACGGTGGACGTGGCAGGAGCAGCCGCGCTCGCGGCCGCACTGGCGGAGGCGGTGGCCACCCGCGAGGAGGAGTCCGCC